>DATDRC010000112.1:0-10447 GCA_035291985.1 Patescibacteria group bacterium | reverse complement strand
AAACTCCCCCATTGACTCTCTCCTACTCATCTGGTAATTTGTATATCAGACATGGACAGCACTACCGAAGTCACCAAGAAAGAACTCAGCCTCGCCAATCTCCCCGATCTGCTGACTGTCTCCGAAGTCGCCAAACTTTTGCGCGTTTCCACCCTCACCATCAAGCGTTGGGGCAAGCGCGGCAAGCTCCCCGCTATCCGTATCAATTCCCGCGGCGACCGCCGCTACAAAAAAGAAAGCGTCTTGTGGATGTTGGGCATCAACCCCGGCGGTAATAAATAACTATTTTTCGCGAAAAACCAACCAGGGGAAGACAACCACCGCCTGCCAAATTCTGCCCATCCGTTTGGGCTGAACCACTAGCCGCCACAACCATTTTAAGCCCAGTCGCGAAAAAACCTCCGGCGCTTCCCTGACTTTCCCCAGGAATTCATCAAAAGTGCCGCCCACCCCCAACGCCACTTTCGCCGCCAGCCTGCCTTTATTGGCCGCCAGCCACTTCTCCTGCTTTACCGGCCCATAGGCAACAAACAACAGATCAGGCTTAAACTTGTTGATCTTTTCGATTACCGCCGCATCTTCGCCGCTATTTGACCCATCTACTCTCTGGCTCCCCGAATCACAGCCTACCTCCAAACCAACATCCAGGTTTCGCAACCTGGCCGCTACTTCACCGGCCGTGTCGCCAAAACCGCCCAACAAAAATACCCGCCAGCCCTTTTCCGCCGCTCTCTGGACTAACTCCTTGAACAACCAATAACCCGCCACCGGCTGTCCCACCTTACCGGCAAGAATTGCTCCTCCTGTTTTCACCCCTTTGATCACCTTTTGGAAAACATTATCAGAAGGCACCAAAGACTCCGTAAAATTGATCGCCGCCAAAGGGCCAATACCATCAGGTACAACTAAATCAGAGCTTTCTAGGGCCATCCTAAAGTCAACGTCACCTATCGCCTTCACAAAAAACTCGCTGTAAGCCGTGGCCACCATCTTCAATCTTGGCGCCTTGGCTGACAGCCACTTGGCAATTAAGTCCAAGGCCTCTTCGCGGCTAACCAGATCCAGTCTGGTTCCCAAGACTTTTTTTACTTGCATTAAGTGTTAGTATACTCCCCCCGAACTAGCCTCAGATCTATCACTCGCCCTCATCATCTGCCAAACAGCCCAATTTTTGCTATCTAGCCGCTCATCAACCCTTTTTCGTGGTCTACCCCCTACCCTTTTAGCACTAGAGGCTGGTTTTTTAATGAAATTTTCGACCCAAGATTGAATTTTAATATCATCAAGTCAAAAAATGACGTTACTATAAGATTATTCTGCAAGACCCCTAGTACGTACTCCAAAAAACAATCATCGTACAACTATAGTACACTTTTGTTCGGGTATTTCTCAATGACGTTAACGTCTTTTCGTTCACATTATGTCTCCGAAAATCAAAGCTGATATACAAAACTCACCCAATATGGTAGCCCATACAAGAACAGACCTAAATTTGAAATTATAAAGCTATTCAAAACATTAAAAAATGCGACCCTACAATCCGTTAAATACAACATTTTCCACCCCATATCAATGAAACCAATGATAGACTTTGATTATGACGAAAATCGGAGTTTTTCTGCGAACTACTTAATTCTTTCGCCAGCTACTTTTCTCCATCCAGTTGGTAATTACTCTCCCTTCCTTCCCTGCGGAAAAATCATTCTCAACAACCTCGGCCGAAGTCAATTCGCCTCTTAAAAAACGAAAATCTCCCTAAACAAAAAGGTCAACGTCTCGAAAGCAAGTAGCTGACAATTCCACGCTAGACCAAACTCCGCAGCGGTTGGTAGACAAAAATGTAATCCCCGCCGGATAACCGAAATCAAAACCCGGGTCAGTTGGCAAACGAAACCAAGCTCTGTCAAAAGCAAATATCAAATTTTAGATTGATGTACCAAGAAGTTGTCGTTACTTCTATAGGTTTAATAGTGTCTCAAACAAATTATCAACCCTTAGCGCCTGATTGCTAATTACCGCAAGCTCTCATACCCTACCCCACAGGGTATTCATCAAAAAACGTCGGCTCGCCGCGTCGCGCAAATCCTCGACAATTGTCAAAAACGTCACCCGGGGTCTAACCCATCATCTAAAATACCCTTACCAACAACCAATGGTACCTTCCGACAAACAGATCAACCGGAAATTTCCTCACCAATCCAGCAAGAAAGGAAAAACCCTATCATCCTTCCTAATCAAAAAATACTCCGAAAAATCCAACCCTATAAATCGCTACAACGTTTATTCTTAAATACGCACAAACAATCTATCTGGCACCGAACAAAATCAATTGCCAGAAATAGCAAAATAGACTGATCTATTGCTAACATCAACGATTAGTAGAAACACTCCTTCGGTAAAGCTCTAAATTCTCCAACGCTATCCCCGTACCTTTTACTACACACCGAAGCGGATCCTCGGCCACAAAGGCCGGAACCCCCGTTTGCGCCGTCAAAAGTTTATCAAAATTCCGTAAAGTCGCCGTCCCCCCACTCATGACAATGCCCTTGTCAATAATGTCGGAGGATAGTTCGGGTGGTACTTCCTCCAACACCGACTTCACCATATTGATTATCCGGCTTAGCGGATCACTGATTGCCTCATGGACATCGCTCGCCGTTACCACCACCGACTTCGGTAGTCCGGTGACGCTATCCCGCCCCGTCACCTCCATCGACTCATCCTTGGCTGGTTTGGTCGCTGAACCGATTCTCACCTTTATTTTTTCCGCCGTCAGCTCACCAATGACCAGATTATGTTGCTTTCTAATATATCTTGATATAGATTCATCTACTTTGTTACCAGCAACCCGAACACTTTTGAAAGTGACTACCCCACCTAAAGAAATGACCGCCGCCTCGCTTGCCCCGCCACCCATATCCAAAATCATATTGCCGCTCGGTTCCGCGATCGGCACCCCGGCGCCAATTGCCGCCGCCAAAGGTTCCTCGATCAAATAGGCCGTCCTCGCCCCGGCACTCATGGTCGCCGATAAGACCGCCCGCCTTTCTACCTGGGTTACACCGGCGGGTACGCACACCATCACCTCCGGTTTGAATAGCTGATTGGCCGCACCCACTTTCCGCAAAAAATAAGCCAGCATTGCTTCAGTTACGACATAATCGGCGATGACCCCATCTCTCATTGGTTTGCTGGCCTTGATATTCCCCGGCGTCCTGCCCAACATTACCTCGGCCTCACGGCCAACCGCCAAAACCTTGTTTTCAGAAAGTGAAACGGCCACGACCGTCGGTTCCTCCAAAACAATTCCCTCTCCCACCACATAAACCAGACAATTGGCTGTCCCCAAATCAATTCCGACTCGTTTTGATAACCTGAACTTCATCATGGCCGATTGTAGCAAATAAACAAGCTGCTGACGGCGCGCGGTATAATAAGAGTCTAATGTCCACCCCCATCAAACGCACCCGTCTCCTCATCACCCTCCTGGTCACTCTCCTTCTCGCCGGCGGGACGGTTCTCGCCATCCAATTCGCCAAGGGCTACCGACCCAACCTGGCGCAGCTCGCGCTCGACGGTACCGGCCTTTTGTCTGCCACCTCCTATCCCAAAAATGCCCAGGTTTTTATTAACGACCGCCTGACCACTGTCACCGACGACACCCTCAATCTGACACCCGAGCTGTACCAGGTTAAAATTATGAAAACCGGCTTTCTTCCCTGGATCAAAACCGTTTCCATTAAACCCGAGCTGGTCAGCACCACCGACGCCCGCCTCTTTCCGTCAATCCCTTCACTCACCCCGCTCACTTTTTACCAGGTTTCCTCGCCCCTGCTAAGTCCCGACGGCAGTAAGCTCGTCTACACCCTTACCAATTCACCCTTTAGCCAAGACAACGGCGTTTATGTCCTTTCTTTGGCCAACAGCCTCTTCCCCGGCAACCAGATTATCCAAATCGCTGATCTGGCCGCCTTTGATTACCGCCAGGCAACCTTCGCCTGGTCGCCGGACGGCAGCCAAATCCTGGCCCTTTTTCACGATACCAGCAAAATCATCGCTTCCCATCTCCTCAACCCCCGCAATCTGAACCAAGCCAAAAACCTAACCGATACTACCTTCAGATTACCCCTCCTCCTCAATCAGTGGCAGGACCAGCAAAAAAGCATCAACCTCACTGCCCTCGCCCGCTTCCCGGAGTTCATCCAAAAAGTCGCCAGCGAGTCCGCCGTCAACGTCTATTTTTCTCCCGATCGGGAAAAAATTCTCTACACCGCCATCAAGGACCTGGAAATTCCCGAGAACCTAACTGATAAAGCTATTCCGAGCATCAATCCTACCCCCCAAAACAGAAAATTGGGGGCCGGAAAAACTTATGTCTACGACCTCAAAGAAGATAGTAACTTTCTCATCACCGAGGCCAAATACGACCCCGAAACTGCCCAACCCCTCATCGTCGCCGGAACCGTTGCCGCCAGCGGCAAAAAACCGTCTGAACTAACCGCCAACCTCGCCGTCATCAACCTCCTCCGTGGCGCCTACGATCCCCATACCACCCAAAACCTCGGTTGGTACACCACTAGCCGCCATCTCATCATCACCGGCAACGAAGGCCTCTCCATCGTCGAGTACGATGATAACAACCTCACCCCCATCATCCCCGGCCCCGTCACCGAAGGACTAGCCGTTCCCTCACCCGACGGCACTCATCTGATCATTTTAAGCAACCTCAATCAGCAAACCAACGTCGCCAACCTTATCTCTCTCGATTTGAAGTAAAATATACCTGTCTGACCCGGTAGCTCAGATGGATAGAGCAGCTCACTCCTAACGAGCAGGTCGGCAGTTCGACTCTGCCCCGGGTCACCGCGATTGATACTCCACCAGATAGCTGCCCTGATCGGTTAGGGACATCTTTCCCTTCATCGTCTTAAAGGCAAATTCTACTGGCGCTCCCTTAGTCGGCACCGGACTGGTGAAAACAACACCATACCGATTAGTAGTGTTCTCAAATACTATCAGATCGACCACCCCACCGGAATAAATTTCCAGGTAAACCGTCTGATAGGCATCATCAAAAACCTCCACCGCGCAGGCCTTCGCCTGCGGAACCTCGACCAGATAACTGCCGCTGACTGGCAAGGCGGCATCTCCCTCCGGATAAATCTCGGCGTTGCCGCAAGCCAAGGGCTCCTCCTTTGCACACGCCGTGATGAAGGAGGCTCCAATCGCCAACGCCGCTACTCCTCGCAGAACTCTGCTTTCCACCGAAATGGATTTTCCCATCCCCAGATTCTAGCACAAAGAAAGATCAAATCTTGCCTAAACGTTTCGCCAAAGCTTCTGCCTCCCCCAATAGCTTCTCCGTTTCGACTAGACCCCTCTGCCAAAAACCCTCGTCGCTAATGTCGATTCCCAATCTCAAAAAGATCTTCTTTGGTGAGTCAGACGAACCCGCCGAAAGGAATTCCTTGACCTTGGTAATGAAAGCGGGATCATTCTTCACCGCCGCCTGCAGCGACTTACTAATCAATAAACCGCTGGCATAAGAATAGACATAGAAGAACGATCGGATATGGCTCCAGTAGACCCACCAGTTCTCACTACCCTCCGCTAGCTCCACCGCGCTACCCAAGTAAGCCGCCATATGCTTTTGGAAGAGCTTGCCAATTTCTTCTCTTCCCAGATACCCCTTTTGCCTAAAAGCGGCATGCAATTCCTGTTCGAAGCGGTAACAAGCTACCTGGCGGAAGATTGTCCCGACATCATCATCAAGTTTTTTAGCCATAATCGCCAATTTCAACTCATCATCGGCCTCGGCCATCAGCTCTCCCCAGACAAAATCCTCCATAAAAGTACTCGCCACCTCGGCAGTTGCTAGCGGCGAGCCAAAATTAAGCGCGTTTTGCTTTGACTTCATCATCTCATCGTTAATACCGTGGCCCGCCTCATGGGCCAGGGTCCGAACATCAGCCAGAATGTTGGTGTGGTTCAGTAAAATGTAGGTCGGCAATGTCAGCGAGCCGGCGGCGCAAAAGGCCCCATCGCTTTTTCCTTTGGCTGGAAAGGCATCGATCTGCCCGTTTCTGACAAAGCCGTCAAAAATTTCCCCAAATTCAGGATCGACCCGATGAAAGGTCTTGGAAACCAAACCAACCGTCTCGTCATAAGAATAGGCCTTCGTCAACCAACCATATTCAATCATCCGCTCGTAATATTTTAAGCTCGGCAGTCCCAACAATTTTGCCTTCAACTCATACCACCGCCCAGATAAAGCAAACTGCTTTGTCACCGCCTCGATCAGAGCGTCGACCACCTTGGTATCGACGTCGTCGGTCAGGTGCCGGGCACTGTCGGGCCGGGAAAAACCCCTTAGTTCGTCATTAATTTTCTTGTTCGCCAGAATTGAATTAATCTCCTGCTCGGCTACATCAACGTGTTTTGCCAAGATGTCATTGATGGCCTCCGCCGCTCCGTCACGCACCGGCTTGTTAAGCCGATACAGAAGTGCAAACAAATCCGCCATCGACAGCTTCACCCGACGGCCGTCCTCTTCCACTACCTCTCTCTCCTCTTTCGAGAGCAGACTATCGACCATTTTCACCCAGTTGGTATGACTGGTCTGCTGCTTCAGGGTCATGATTTTTTCTTCCGCTTCCGAGAGCTGATGCTTTGCCTCGTCGAAAAGCATTTCCAAATAGTGTCTGTAGTCCGCCAGCCCCGCATCTTCCAAAAAACGGCCCTGATCTTCTTGTCTTATCTTTGCCACTCGGAGATAGAAAAATTGACTCTCGTTGTGCAGTTTTCTCCCCCGCTCCAGCGCCAAATTGTATTTCGCTTTCATTTCCGGGTCCAATTGGTCCTGGCTGGTGCGCAGCGAAAAATAGTAGATCTCGGCGTCATACGTGCCTAACTTTCGCATCCATGCCTCGTACTCAACCAGCGCTTCCTTCAAAACGGCCGGATCCGACAAATAATCGGCTCGCTCCTGCCACTTATTAATAAACCGCTGGCCTACCTCCTCCACCTCTTTTCTGACCGCCTCAATTTTTGGGTCAGTCTCACCGGCAAAAATCGGGCTCAAATCCCAAACGGTTGGGTCTTGTTTTTGCTCTTTCATCTTTTTTTGTTGGTCGGGGTGGTGGGAATTGAACCCACTGTCTCTACGTCCCGAACGTAGCATGATACCGATTCACTACACCCCGAACAAGCCTATTTTACACTGAAAACCCCTTACACTGCTTCACTGTAATCGGCGGGAATCGTTCTCATATCGGCCGCTAACGGGTTAGTCGCTCCCCGATTAAGCCTTCCCTTTCGTGTAGCTTTGTTTTCATCCCCGTTATTTTACATTGGTTTTTAACAACCTTTTGTTCCCCGGCTTGTTCAGGTAGTTCTCGTTTGAAACAATCGAATGACCAAGGCGTTTTTCTAGAGTTTCCCTTGCTCCGCCAGCAATGGCCCCGCCTGCTTTGGCATCGCTTTTTAGTTTGTGTATTCCTCTTGAATTTTCAGTGCGATGGATTTCGGTTGTGGAGCGTTCGCCGAGCATGGCAAAAATGAGTTCAAAATCATCCATGTGGTCGCGCAAGTTTTCTCGCTTTAATCCTTTGTGTTTCTTGTATTCGCTGGGTGTAATCCCAAACGTGGCTTTAGAGATTTCGGAGGTAAGAATTTCGTAGTCCTTTTGCAATCTTGCTCCCCGCTTCTGCCACTCGTCGGTCAGTTCTTCGCGTATTGCAATCCCTCGCATCCGTTTTTCAATCCAATCATCCGAATAACCCTTTGCCTTATAGAGAATTCTGGTTCTTTTGGTGGCAAGTTCAGGATCTTCAATTTCTTGGATACGTTCATAGCCTACCCGTGCTAACCATCTTTTGAAAGGCTCAGCTTTGAGGGAAGGGACAGACTGGATGATTCTGAAAATCCCCTCAGTGTTGGCACAATTCATTTTCTGTCTGCCTCCAGCGGTTTCTATGGGAAGGGTATAGACAATTTGTCCATACCCTTTGGACAATTCGTCGTCACGACGACGCATTTTGTTAATGTAGTCTTTTGGATTCAGAGAGTCAGTTAAAGCAACTACTACGTCTTCCACTGCAAACCACCACTCATTGTTGTAAATGGTTTTCCTAATTTCTTTTCCCCTAAAGATGGCCATTTTAGCAATCTCGGTCATACTTTGAATTTAACGCAAAGGCAGCTTGTCATAATCACCCAAAACCACCAAGTTCAGGTTTTCTTCCGAGAGGGTCGTCTCTATCACCTCCCGAATATCCGTAATGGTCACCGCCTCGGCTTTCTTTTTTAGATCGGTAGCGCTATAGATTCGACCCTCAAACATCAGATCATACAAAGCCGACCCTAAAACCCTCTCCGGTGAATCATATTTCAAACTGATCCTCCCCTTGTAGCATTCTTTGGCCAGGTCCAGATCCTTCTGGCTGATCGCCCACTTACCCCTTTCCCCTAAACCAAAAACGATCTCCTTTATCAGACCCAGCGACCTCACCAGATTATCTTTCGGCAATCCCGCCTCGACAAAAACTCCCCCGGTATCTGACAGTACTTCCAGCCAGGACCCAATCGAGTATGCCCAACCTCGGTTTTCCCTAACCTCTTTGAACAATCTCGAAAACCAGCCGCCCCCAAAGATAATGTTCAGGAGAATTCTGGCTACCTCCAGCCTGTGGCCAACGCCAAAAGAGCGAAAACCCAAGACGACAGTCGCCTGCTTCATCTTCAGCCTCCTGATCAACCTGATCCTGGCCTTGTCCGAACCGGGTTCGCTATAAACATCCTTCTTTGGAACTATCCCGGACCGCGCCAGCAACCCAGCAAAACTCTGCCTGATGTAGCCAAGAACGGCTTCGTCACTCTCCCACTTGCCCACTATCCCCACAATCGTATTCCCCGGCACAAACCATTTCTCCATATAGGCACTCAATTTGTCCACTCTCATGCCCCTGACAGTTGCATACGTCCCCGCCAACGGCCTCGCCAGCCGACAGCCCTGATACATTAACTCCCACAGGCCTCTCACCGCTCTCATTTGGGGATCATCGTCTCTAAATTTAATCTCTTCGATTATGATTCTCTTTTCCTTCGAAATTTTATCAGCCGGCAGTAGTGGTTCGCTCACTATTTGGCCGACGAGATCAATTGCCGTCTCCAGCCTCTCCCGGCCCATTTTCACCATAAAACTAATGCTCTCCTGGCTCGTATAGGCATCAACCAAACCACCGAATTGATCTACATATTCACCGATATCATAGGGATATTTTTTGGCTCCCCTGAAGACAAAATGTTCCAAAAAATGGGCCGAGCCAAGATCTTTTATTTCTTCTTCACGCGATCCTGTCCCGACCAGGACTCTTACCGTCACCGACTGCCGATCATCAGGGACTAAAAGCACTCTCAACCCATCGACCTTGACAATTTTTGGATGAAAAGCCATATTACGCACTATACCAGTTTCTCCGCTAAGGGATACCCCAACCTGGAATACCATTTGTCGAAACTAAAAATACCAGCCGCAGAAGCTTTTTTTGCGCAAGCCGCAACCAGACAGTCAAAAACCGTTTTATTCATCCCAAGCATATTTATCCAAGTTGGTCGATAAATCTTTTGGACCTCTACTTGGCAGAGCCTCCGCCAAGCCAGCCAGCCTTAACAAAGCCTGGGCGGTATTCGACCTGGCCAAGGAGCTATTTTTTAGACCAAACACGATCAGGTGGCGCAAGACGGCGGCCTTGGGTTTCTTTGTCACCATGACCAGTCGAGTTATTTCTCGATTCTGTTCCTCGGTTAAATACAAATTCGTTCTTAGCATGAGAATAATTGTACCAACGCAACTGGTACATATCAATAGTACATGTTTTTCCCATCAGTGACTATTTCCAGTTCTCCCTGTTTGTCCGTCCGCCAAATTCTCGCCCCTACCTCGGCCAGACGCGCCAAAGCCTCGGCCGTCGGGTGACCGTAGTTATTCTTGCCCACTGAAATAACTGCCAGTTTCGGCCTGACGGCCGAGAGAAACTCCGCCGCCGAACTGTATTTACTGCCATGATGGGCTACTTTCAAGACATCTACTGCCGTCAACCTCCCCGAATCCGCCAGTACTTTCTCTTCCGCTGTTCCCAGATCTCCGCTAAACAAGGCCCTGAATTTTCCATAATTTAGCTCTACCACCACCGACAGTTGGTTTAGATCCGTCGAAGCCCCCAGCACGCGGTCACTTACGGCCGGCCACAATATATCAAAGTCCAAATCACCATATCTAATCCGGTCACCGGCCACGCCCGCCAACCATTTTTTGCCAATCCGATAGCGCTTCTCCACCTCGGCCAGGGCGCCGATATGATCCGCCTGCGGATGACTATTGACAAAGACCTCAATTCGTCTGTCCCAAAACGGTATCTGCCTCCCCAGGCAGGCCACCACCCCGCCG
>DATDRC010000111.1:0-2305 GCA_035291985.1 Patescibacteria group bacterium | reverse complement strand
TTTTTCTTCGTGTTCAATTTGATAGCTAAGCCTGTAGACAAGGCGCAGCCCATAGAACCAACCATCAAGAAATCCTGCTCGTGACTTTGGTGTCGTTTCTCTCTGATCTCGAAGATTTCTCTTGATGTCTTTCCCGTTGTTGAGACGATGACGTCACGGCCAATTTTCTCGAGTATTATTTCCAGCGCCTCCTCCCTAGTGAAACCGGCTTCTTTTTGGCCTCCCGTCCCTTCGAGTTTATCAATTTGGTCTTCTTTGAAGATTAGGGCGACTGGACGCTGTTGTTTTTTGGCTTTCAAAAGAAGCGCGTCGATCTGTTTTTCGACTCGACCCGGGTCGACGACTTGGTAAGGAATCTCCAAAACAGTAAGAAGTGAGAGCATGACGCGGCCAATTTTTTTGTGTTGTGGTTCATCCTTGACTCCAGGCTCACCTCGCCAAGATATAAAAAGAAGCATGGGGATGCTATACACCTCCCTGTCCGCCAGTGAGGTCAACGGATTGACGGCGTTGCCCAGGCCGGAATTCTGCATATAAACGATGGGGATTTTTTTTGTGGCCAGAAAATATCCGGCGGCAAGGCCAACGGCTTCCCCTTCGCTGGTAGCGCGGACGTGCTGAACTTTCTGATTCTTGTTGAGGCAGATGATCAGGTCCTTAAATATACTGCAGGGAACCCCGGTATAAAAGGTCAGGCCTTTTTTGGAAAGGAGAGAGAATAGAGTGTCCGGCTTTACCATAGTTTATTCCTCTGAATAAGGAATGAGACTGATAACATCTTTAATTGGCATGCAATATTGATCGGCTAGGAGCGACCGGCCAGTATCTAGGATAGATTCGGCGGTTTTGACCATGGCTGGATAAGCGCTTCTCAGTAGATGATTGGCGTAGATAACGATATTGATGCCGACTTTTTGAAACTCGTCTTCAGTGACATGATTGTACGAACTTGGGACGACCACCAACGGAACCCTGTTGGCAAATTTTCGGTATTCCCGACAAAATTCGAAAATCTCATCTGGGTTTTTTTCCTTACTATGGATCATTATGCCATCGGCGCCGGCGCAGATATATGCCTCGGCCCTTTTCAGGGCGTCTTTCATGCCTGCGCCCAGTATTAAACTTTCAATCCTAGCGATGATCATGAAATCGGAGGTAACCTGGGCCTTTTTTCCGCGCGAAATCTTGTGAGAAAAGTCCTCGACCGAATCTTGGGTCTGGACCACACCGGAATCTGTGCCAAAAAGCGAGTTTCTCTTGGCGCCGATTTTATCTTCAATGATGACCGCCGAGACACCGAGCCTTTCCATTGATTTGACGGTAAAGACAAAATGTTCGGGTAACCCGCCGCTGTCAGCATCGACGATGACGGGTTTGGTCGTAACTTCCAAGATGGATTCGATAGTCTGAATCCTGGAAGTAATATCGACGGCAGAAATGTCTGGTTTGCCCTTCGAAGCAGAATCGGTGAGACTACTTTCCCAAATAGCGTCAAATTCCCGAACTTTCCCATCCTTAACCAGTTTGGTTTTCTCGGCAATTAGACCAGTGAGGCCATTGTGAGCTTCCAAAACCCTAATTAAGGGCTTTACTTCTAGATATCTTCTTAGGAGGCCAAGTCGGTATTGCGGGGTCACGCCCCCCTCCAGGAGATGGTTGATTAGTTTTGTTGATGGCGTGCCTCCGGTAGCATTGTAGTCGGGCTCGATTAATTTTCCACCCCATTCTTTTAAGGTTTCCATAACCCTCTCCCTGGTTTCACGCTGGATACCAGTTTTCCAGTCGTCCCCGTGGACGACGTAGTCGGGTTTTACCAGTTGGAGATTCGGGACATAGTCGAGTGTTTCTTGGGCTATGACCTTGGTGACGCCGAGAATGTTTTCGACAATGAGCTTTCGACTTTCATATTTCAGCAAAGGAACCCGCTTGTAGGAGGCGACAGCTTCATCGGTAAGTAGGCCGATGATGACCTCACCATATTTTCTGGCTTCCTTAATAATGTTGATGTGGCCGTTATGAATAATATCGGCGCACATGCCAACGTAAACTGTTTTTTTTGGTTGGGTCGTTTTTTTTGTCTTCACAGTTTGATAGTGCTCACATATTAGCACGCCAAACAATTATTTCCTATATTTCTCAATCAGGTATTTCACTGAGTTGGTTGTATCGGCGACATCCTTTTCATTTAGATTGGCACCAAGAGGCAAGGACAAGATCCGATCGCCAACAAATTCGGCATTGGGATAGGCGCCTCTCTTGTAGCCGTAAGTTTTGGTGTAGTAGGGATGAAGGTGAATCGGAAAAA
>DATDRC010000110.1:0-21166 GCA_035291985.1 Patescibacteria group bacterium | reverse complement strand
GGAGGGTGGGCAGGACGGTAATGCGTTGGTTTCGAAAACCAATGAGCGCAAGCTCTAACAGGTTCGACTCCTGTACCCTCCGCTCTTGTACCCGTAGCTCAGTTGGATTAGAGCGTTCCCCTCCGAAGGGAAAGGCCGCGCGTTCGAGTCGCGCCGGGTACACATATGGTAGAATTTCGGGATGAAAGGAATCGAGCTTGATCCGATCAGCGTTCAAACGAATGAAAGACTACGACAATTGGACATTGAGGCGGTGTTGTTTGATTTAGATGACACGCTGATTTTTACGGGAGAGATATTCACCCAGTATATGTTTGAATATGCTTCGGTAGTGGCAGGAAAAATTGGAGTGGAGGCAGATGAGGTGATGAAAGCTTTACAAGAGATAAACGACGAGGAGTATAAAAAAATGGGAGTAAATCCGAAAAGATGGGCGGCGGTGGTAGAGAAGTTGGCTAAGCAGTTTGATCATGGGGAAATAAAAATCCTGAATAATTTGGATATTTTGATGAAAATATATTCGACGGAACCAAGACTGAGACAAGGAGTTAGGGCCTTACTGGAGACTCTCAAAGAGTCGGGAATAAAAATGGGGTTGGTTACTCATGCAAATGTCGAGTGGACCTATTTTAAATTAGACAGTTTGGGTCTTTGGGATTATTTTGACGCTGTTGTTATTGTCGATGAGAATGATCATAAAAAATCTGAAGATTGGAAAAGAGGGATGGATGAACTGGAAGTGGAACCGATAAAGTGTTTGGTGGTAGGGGATAGTTTGGGTGGAGACATCCGGCCAGGGGATGAACTGGGGGCCAAAACTGTTTGGATGCCCAGTCCGTGGTCAGTTTATAGACAAGGGGCGGTGCCAGTGAGAACGGTGTCTATAGATGAGATTTCTGAACTGCTCGCGGCCTTGGGGCGCTTGAGGTAAAATATACCCATCTTGGAGGAGTCGCCTAGCGGCTATGGCACATGCTTGGAGAGCATGCGGGCGCAAGCCCTCGCGGGTTCGAGTCCCGCCTCCTCCGCAGAAGACCGCCTGATTATAAGGAGATTATGGTAGTTTATTAATGTTTGTCTGAAATACCTTAAACTGTTATAATATTTGTATACATGAATCCATATGAGAATCCTTTCTCCCCCGGTGCTGGCTCTCCTCCACCGGAATTAGCCGGTCGAAAAACCATTCTTGATCGTGCATCTTTGGCTTTGGAGCGTGTAAAGCGCAAGCGGTCTGAAAAAAGTTTTTTGCTCATTGGGCTGAGAGGTGTAGGTAAGACGGTATTGCTTCATAGAATTTCTGAGTTGGCTGAACAAAGTGATTATAAGGCACTAATGGTGGAAGCTAGTGAAAACAAGAGTCTGCCGGAACTTATTGTTCCATATCTCCGTCAGCTTCTTTATTCTTTGGATATGGGAGGAAAAGTGAGTGATAAGGTGAAGCGCGCCTTACGTGTTTTGAAGAGTTTTATGTTGAAAGTTGGACCAGGCGGGGGTGTTGAATTTGGAGTGGATATTGACGCTGAAAAAGGGACTGCAGATAGTGGTGATCTTGAGGCGGATTTGTCACAGCTTTTTATCGCGTTGGGCGAAGCGGCACAGGATCGCTCTACCGCTATCGCTGTAATTATCGATGAGATGCAATATTTACAGGAAGAAGAATTGGGTTCACTAATAATGGCAATTCATAAAGTTACCCAAAAGTCTCTGCCAATCGTACTTATCGGAGCAGGATTACCACAACTTCGAGGTAAAGCAGGTAACGCAAAATCATATGCAGAAAGGCTTTTTGATTATCCAGAGGTTGGCCCTTTATCGAATGTTGATGCCAAACTTGCTTTGCAGGAACCGGTTCGTGCTCAGGGCGTGGTCTTTTCTGACGATGCCTTAGAGGAGATATTGCGGGTAACTGAAAAGTATCCTTATTTCATTCAGGAGTGGGGATATCAATCATGGCTTATGGCTAAGAACTCTCCCATTACCGTCAGTGTTGTCAAGAGTGCAACGATAGAGGCTATTAGACGACTCGATCAGAACTTTTTCGGCGTGCGCTTTGATAGATTAACACCTAAAGAGAAAGAATATCTTCGAGCGATGGCAGAACTGGGTTCTGGTGCGCACCGCTCTGGGGATATTGCTGAACGACTGGGGAAAGAGGTTCAGAGTGTGGCTCCAGTCAGGAACTTTCTTATAAAAAAGGGAATGATCTATAGTCCGACTCATGGTGATACAGAATTTACGGTCCCACTTTTCGTCGATTTTATGAAACGAATTATGCCTGTGTTTCCTAACACAGATTAGCGCTTTTTAATTTATCATTGAGGTAGAATTGGGCAGATATGGAGAACCAGGTTGAGGAAATCAAGAAGAAGATAAATATCGTCAATATCGTCGGGGAGCAGGTAGCCTTGAAAAAGAAGGGCAAAAATTTTGTTGGCTTGTGCCCGTTTCACGGGGAGAAGACGGCTTCCTTCATGGTGAATGAGGAACTGCAGATCTACAAATGCTTCGGTTGCGGCGTCGGGGGAGACGTTTATAAATTCCTGATGGAAACAGAGGGCCTGGATTTCCCGGAAGCGCTGGAAAAACTAGCCGATAAGGCGGGAGTGAAACTGGTAAAGCGAGTGAGTGAGGGGCATGACTCGAAACGGGAACTGATTGAAGTTCATGATTTGGCCGCAGAATACTATCATTATTTACTGACGAAGCATCCGGCGGGAGAAGCGGCGCGGCAGTATTTGGGCGAGAGGGGAATAAAGGAGAAGCTGATTGAAACTTTTTCCTTGGGTTATTCTCTGCCGGAGTGGGATGGTTTGGTGGAATATTTGGTTAACAAGAAGGGGTATCGGCCGGAAGTTTTGACCGCGGCGGGGTTGGCAGTCGGCAGTGGAAAAAGACTTTATGACCGTTTTCGAGGCAGAATCATGTTTCCGCTCCTGGATATCTCGGGGAGGGTGGTGGGTTTTTCGGGGAGGGTTTTGCCCTCCTTCGCTGAAGCTTCGAAGGGCAAGCCGGGTTACGAGGAGGCGAAGTACATCAATTCAGCGGAAACGGAGATCTATCACAAAAGCAGGATGCTTTTTGGCCTGACGGTGGCCCGAAACGAAATAAAGAAGAAAAACCGAGTGGTTTTGGTCGAAGGCGAATTGGACATGATTAGTTCTTTTGCCGCCGGAGTAACGGAAACGGTGGCAATAAAAGGATCGGCGGTGACGACCGAGATGATAGGGATATTGTCGCGGTTGACGAATACTTTTATTCTCGCCTTGGATGCTGATACGGCTGGGGAAGCGGCGATGAAAAGATCGATAGAAGAGGCTGAAAAGCTTGAATTGAGTATAAAGATGGTGGAGATTGTCGGGGGGAAAGATCCGGACGAAATCGCCCGAAACAAACCGCACGAGTGGGTGGAAATGGTAGAGAGAGCGGTACCGGTTTATGAATTCTTTTTTAATAAGGCGATTGGCAAATGGGGAACGGATTCGGTCGAGGGTGTGGGCCGGGTGGTTCGCGAAGTGGTGCCGTATTTGGCGAAAGTGGAGAATAGCGTGATTAGAGAAGTTTGGGCGAGAAAGTTAGCCGAAAAAGTAGGAGTAGATAAGGCCAGGGTTTGGGAAGAAATCGAGAAAATAAGATCCGGGCGGAGAGAAAAGAAGATGGAGATAAGCGAAAAACCAAGTGAAGCGGCGGCTAAATACCGATTTGATTTACAGGTAGTAGGGCTATTGCTTTTTTCAGCAGAGGAGCTACGGGAAAAAATAAAAAAGGAGCTGGTTGGTTTACCGATAGTGGGGGCGGCGGGGAAGTTGGTCGAAACAATTTTGGAAAGCGGGGAGGCGTTAAAAGCGGAGCAGTTTATTACCGCCTTGCCGCAGGAACTCCGGTCACTGGCCGAGGAGGCATATTTGATTGGCAGTGGAGGGGAAGATGGTGATAAAGACGTAAAACGATTGGTTCTGGAATGGGGGCGGCGGGTGATTCGGGGAGAAAGAAATCGTTTGACGGAATTAATAAAGAAGGGAGAAGAAGCGGGTGATGAGGCGCTTCTTGCCAATTTGAGCGAAAAACTGGTAAAATTGAACACATTGGAAAAGAAGCTGGTGATTAGTTAAGATTGTTTCCCATGGTAAAAAAGATAACCAAGAAACCGGTGACGGTTAAAAAAGGCAGCAAACAATTGAAGCTACCGAAGCTAATCGCCGATTTGGTGGCCAAGGGGAGGACCCGGGGGTTTGTGACCCAAGATGAAATTCTGGAGCTATTTTCGGACGCGGAGCGGCATGTCGATGAGTTGGATCAGCTCTATGACCAGTTGTTCAAGGCTGATATTGATGTCTTTGAGAGCGTCATGGCTGGTCAGGAGAGTGAATTGGCTGAAACAAGTGACTTGGAGAAGGAGCTGGAAGAACTGACGGGCTTGGAGGAAATTGCCGTCAATGATCCGGTCAGAATGTACCTGAAGGAGATCGGGAGGATTCCGCTGCTGAAGCGGGAAGAGGAAATAATGTTGGCCCAGAAGAACGAAGCGGGAGACAAAAAAGCGAAGGACAAACTGACTCAGTCCAACCTGCGTTTGGTGGTTTCGATCGCCAAGAAATACATGGGGAGGGGGATGAGCTTTTTGGATCTGATCCAGGAAGGCAACAAGGGTTTGATCCGGGCGGTGGAAAAATATGACTGGACGAAGGGCTTTAAGTTTTCGACCTATGCCACTTGGTGGATTCGGCAAGCGATTACCCGGGCTATCGCTGACCAGGCCAGAACGATTCGAATTCCGGTCCACATGGTGGAGACGATCAATAAGTTGATCCGAACCCAGCGGAAATTAATGCAGGATTTGGGCCGGGAGCCAACCGATGAGGAGGTAGGTAAGGAATTGGAACTGACGGCGGAGCGGGTTCGGGAAATCCTAAAGATTTCCCAGAAGACGACTTCTTTGGAAACACCGATTGGCGAGGACGACGACTCGCTGCTGGGCGATTTCATCGCCGACGAGGGTCAGATCTCGCCTTATGAGGCGACGACAAAGCAGTTGATGCTGGAGAACGTTGAGGAGGTACTATCGACCTTGACCGATCGGGAAGCGAAGGTATTGAAAATGCGTTTTGGCCTGCATGGGGCGAAGGCGCTGACCCTGGAGGAGGTGGGGCGGGAGTTTGGGGTGACCAGGGAGAGAATCAGGCAGATTGAGAGCAAAGCACTCCGTAAGTTACGCCACCCAAGCAGAAGGAAAAAACTCCAGGACTATTTGGAGTAATTAGTCCGGAAAGTACTTTTCATCGCCTTCGTGCGAACTGAGAAACGCTTCTACCGATTCGTCAAGACCGTCGAAAGTATAGGTTTCTCCCCTCTCTTCTCTCTTCAAGACCAACCGGCCGGTCCTTAGGGCGTCATTCAGGTTGACGGTGTTTATAGAAATAGAGCCCAGAAAATCTTCTTGGTCCTCGGTGGTCCAAGGATCTCCCTCAAAATTAACGTTGGCAGATGAGAAGAATTCTTTGAGCGCGTCCATGTTTATTTCGTCGATTAATACACCATCTGCATCAAGATTTCCCTGACGAGGGCGATCTTCATCATCTACGATTGCCGATACAGCCCCGTCTTCTTCCTGAACTTTGATATCGAGATGGGCACGGCCCAAAATTTCTAATATTCCAGACCGGAAAAGTAATTCCGTTTTTGTTTCTGCTTCTCTGCGCTTCTCCATTGGTTCCTCAACGGCTGATTCTGGCATAAGTGAATTATATAACACGAGCAAGTGCTAAAATTAGCCCATGATCCTAACAACCTTGGTTTTGAACGCGCTGGCCTTTTATGTGGTCGCCTATCTGGTGCCCGGGGTAACAATTGCGGGTTGGCAGGCGTTGTTGGTGGTGGCGGTAGTTTGGGGAGTGTTGGCGATCCTTTTGAAACCGATTTTGATCCTACTGACGCTGCCGATAAATATTTTGACTTTGGGGCTGTTTACTTTTGTCATCAACGCATTATTGATAATGCTGATGAGCCGGCTGGTAGTTGGCTTTAAGGTGGAGGGATTCACAACGGCGCTGTTGGCGGCGATAGTCCTGGCCCTGGTGAACTTGATCTTGAATCGATGGAAATAGGGAAACGAGTTTTTACTTGTAGGTGATGATGACGCCCATTTTGTTTGTTCCCCCCTGAAATTGGGAGATGGGATAGGAGAAGATTCTTTCGACGACATAGCCTTGCTGGGCGAGGAGGGCGATTATCCGGCCCACTTCGAGGATGTGGGGTTGGCGCCGCGATTTGTTTTCCACAAGGGGTTCCCCGAAGGTTCCAATAACGATGATGATTCTTTGTTCCGGGTAGACGGTCAGGTGGAGCCGGTCGAATTGGAAATCGAGGGGTCGAAGGCTGTTTTTGGCCTCGGCAAAGTCGGCCCTCGTTTTTTCTGCAGTTGGCATGGCGCTATTGTATCAAATCCTGGAAGTTATTCGACCGTGATCGTGCCGAATTGACTCGGATTTAAGTGGTTGTGATACTTGTAAGTGCCAGCGGTGGGAAAAACGAGGGAAACAGAAGCCCCGGGGGCGATATCGCCAAGATTAAGCGGAGGATAATCGGTGTGGATGGGATGGGGAGATGAACTGACGTTGCCGGTATTGCCGCTTTGGTTATTCCAAACAATGGTCTCACCGGCTTTGATGGTCAGACTACTAGGTTGAAAACCGTTGCTAGTGACCGTGACCGAATTTTGGTTGACAGTCTGGGTGATAGCTGAGGTGGGCTGATTATAGACAGCACCATAAGGATTAGTTCCTTTCTTCGCAAAATAGAAGTAGTAGATAGCGGCGTAAATGAGACCGCCGATGATGAGATAAATAACCAGCCATTGCCACAAGGGGCGTTTGCCATAATCAGTCGGGTAGTCCATGGGTTAACTTAAACAAATTGAATCGAGGTTGTCAAATTATTTTTTCTTTTGCCTTACCCATTTTTGCCGCTCTTTTTTGACTTCGCTATAAAAATCATTGAATTCGGCCACAACTTTAGGATATTCGCCAAGGACATAGTAGTTGAGATAGGCCCTTTGAACTACAAGAGCGGCAAATTCGTGCCAGAGTTTGGCCCGGTAGGAGACTGAGTTGTCGACGCTGGCTTGCCAAAGTCGTTCCGGAAAACGGTGGTCAGAGCGACGACAGTAATTGGGTTTATGTTGTCGGTAAATGCGATTCAGATGAAGGTGGTTGGCTTCTTCGAGACCGGTGATGATTTGGGCCAGATATGAAGGGGCGAAGATTGATGTGTTTTGATACACTTCAGTGGAGTTCAGAGGAGGGAGATAGAGTTCTTCTTTAGACTGGTGTGAGGCGAGATTGATGTAGATCAAACTGTCTTTGGTATAGACAGAGTTTTTATCAGCCGGGGTTCTGATGATCTTGATGGGAGGTTCATCTTCGGGGTGATAGAGCTGGTGGCGGCAAACTTGATTGTAAAAATAAACGCCGTAATAGAGAGCGAGGAGGTTCAGAGGAAGATAGTGTTTCCCTTTGAGGCCTAGTTCCTTTAATCTTTTTCTGATGATCTTGAGGACGGGGTTGGATTTGTCCATGAAGCCGAAGCGCAACAGGAATTCTTCTTTGATGCTGGGAAAGTTGCCGGTAGGGTGGGGAGCTATCTCCTTGGAGTTCATTTCCCGTATTCTAGCCTAAGTGGTTAAAAATAGCCTCAAACTGGTATAATATGGGTGTTCGTTAATAATCCCCTGTAGCTCAGTTGGTAGAGCGCCTCCCTGTTAAGGAGGATGTCGCTGGTTCGAGTCCAGCCGGGGGAGCATTGTAACTTCAGCGATCTTTGCTCTGCTAGAATATCTACATGAAATCTTTAAAGGCAAAAGTTGAAAAGTTATATATAACGCAGCCTTTTGATAAGACTCCGATTGGGGTTGAAAAATTAGAGGTGCTGTTGGATGGAATTAAGTACGACAAACATTTCGGCAAGACACGAAATGCAGACATTAGAACTGTTAATCTGGTATCTAAAGGAACCGAAGTCACCAACTTAAGAGCAGTGACAATCGTGTCTACAGAGGAACTTAGAGAAATTTCAGACCGGGTGGGAACGGAAGTTCTGCCTGAAGATATGGAGGCAAATATTGTGTTAAGTGGGGTGGAGAAACTGACAAAAATACCGCTAGGGGCATTTATTAAATTTCCTAGAAACACCATCTTGTTTGTAACAGCTGAGAACTTGCCCTGTGTAATACCTTCCAACAATATGATGAAACGGGGAATAGGAAAACTAACTGCGATTAAGTTCGCTAAAGCGGCTTTTGGAAAACGTGGTCTGACGGCGATGCCTTTTGCGAGTGGAATAATTAAAGAGGGTGATGAAGTGGAGATTTTCCTACCACAAGATTTTGAACGAGACTAGTCTAACTAGCCATGATTCGTGTTAGGAGTTGGAGGGGGAGCAATGAGGCTCTGTTAGGCACGATTTATTTGTCATTATGCATAGATTACGCGCTTTTTGCATAGATTTGCATAGATATGGTAGAATATGCATAGATTGGAGTAAATATGCCCAAAAACCTTATTTCTATCAGTGATGCCGCGAAGCAGTTAGGTGCTTCTATAGATACCCTAAGAAGGTGGGACAAAACGTATCGTCTTTCGTCAATTAGAATAGGACCACGCGGGCATCGGTTTTATAGCCAAGAAGAGATTAACCGGTTTTTACGAAATGACAGTTCGGTAGCAAAACAATGGGCTATGGCATCTGTAGGAACATTTCCGTCAGATGATGTTTACTGTCCAACAAGGGACGTGTTTCAGGCGCGACTCGAAAAACTCCAAACGGTCCTTCGTGGTAAGGTCCCTGAGTCAGCTGTTTCTTTATTGTGCGCAGTCGCGGGTGAAATTGGCAATAACTCATTTGATCACAACATTGGTAATTGGCCCGATGTGGTAGGAGTGTATTTTTCTTACAATTTGAGAAACAGGAATATTGTATTGGCAGATCGCGGTCTTGGAATACTGAAGACCCTTAGGCGTGTAAAACCAGAATTGAGCGATGCGGGCGAGGCGTTAAAAATGGCTTTTACCAAGACAATATCGGGCCGACACCCTGAAGCGCGCGGCAATGGCTTGAAATTTGTCAGATCGGTTATAATCAAGAATCCTTTCAGCCTAAGTTTCCAAACTGGTGATGCAGCCTTGTACTTAAAAGAATACGATAAAGATGTTGTCGCGTCTTGGGTAGAAGAACAAATTAGAGGGTGTATTGCTATTATTGGTTTTGAGCACTCAATATGATCATAGAATTAAAAAAATTTGGCACGACATTGGTATCACGACCGTCAGGAAAAGAAGCCTGGTTGGCGTTTCAACCAACATTAACAGATGTTGCGGAAAATGAAGAAGTGGTTGTGGATTTTGACGGCGTGGTTGTTTTAACTCCCTCATGGGCGGACGAGTTTTTGACGCCGTTACTCGCTCGATTCAAAGATAGAGTGAAATTGCGAAATACTGATAACGCATCCATTAAAGCAACTTTGGAAATACTTGAGAAATACCGGGCAGGCGTTAATTGGTAACGGTTTGGGTAAGGAGATGGAGGGGGAGCTAATTAAGGCCGTTCGCCAAACTTGACAACCGACTTGACAACCTTATTCCGTACTTGACAATCTACTTGACAACTGATAATATATGTTTACAACAACATGGACGTAAAAGAAGCAATACTCACTACCGCCAAAGCAAAGAAGGCATTTAAAACTGCCGATGTTGTTGACGGTTTAAGAGGGAAGGTGACGAGAGCTTGGGTAAGTGCAGTAATTTCAGAGCTGGTAAAGAAAGGTATTTTAGTAAAATTTGGGTCAACTTCTGGCGCAACGTACGCCTTGCCTGAAAATGCGACAGAACTTGGTAACTCGATAAGTAAACATTTGCTGAGAAAAGATTTAAAGGAACATGAAGTTCTGGACAGTATCAACCATCAGGCTCCCTTTTTGATACAACTTGATGAGAGTGTAAGGAGTATTTTTGATTATGCCTTTTCA
Organism: Patescibacteria group bacterium; assembly: GCA_035291985.1. Lineage (GTDB taxonomy): Bacteria > Patescibacteriota > Microgenomatia > UBA1400 > MFAQ01 > 2-01-FULL-50-23. Next base: position 11,145 of record DATDRC010000110.1, on the reverse strand, counting down.
GAAATACTGAACAATGCTATCGAGCACTCAGAATCAACATTTGTTGATGTTAGGGTTGGCGCAGACGAGAAAACTTTGTGGTTTGAAATCTCTGATAATGGTATTGGAGTTTTTAATAATGTTATGGGAAAAAGAGGGCTTTCAAACGAATTTGAAGCGATGCAAGATCTGCTAAAAGGAAAGGCGACGACTCATCCTCACGCACATTCGGGCGAGGGTATCTTTTTTACTTCTAAGGTTGCGGATATTTTTATTCTCGATAGTTTTGGTTATTCATTGAGAGTTGATAATAATATTCCGGATATTTTTTTTGAGCAAACAACTTCAAGAAAAGGAACCAAGGTTTCTTTTTCTGTTTCGAAAAATACAAACAGGCATTTAACTCACGTTTTTTCTCTATACGAGACAGATCATGAAGATCCTGATTTTGATAAAACAGAAATTCAGGTTAGATTATATAAAGTTGGAACGATCTATGTTTCTAGGTCACAGGCTAGGAGAATTTTGACTGGCCTTGAAAAGTTTAAGCATATAATTTTAAATTTCGACAATGTTTCAACAATCGGACAAGCTTTTGCTGATGAGATATTTCGTGTATTTCAGCAAAAACACCCAGAAATAAAAATAACGACCACAAATATGAATGAAGCCGTGAAATATATGATTGACAGAGTAGATAAGAGTGGCTAAATGGATCTGGTTTGATAATTTTCGGAAAAAATGTGTGAGTAAATGAGCCTCGTTGGTGATTCATTAAGTCGGAAGAGGGGGTACCCTAGGCGGTGAGTATGTTATGGCTAGGGGGAAAGTAATTTGCTAGTTTGCTCCAAGAATAAATCTGGGAAATCAATCAAGTCTGACCAATCTGCTTTTCGGTAATCGTCCCATTTGGCGAGCTGAGTTGTCAATTTTAGAACTTTGTGGCCTTCAAGGCTATTTGAATGTGGTAAGGTTAGATATTGGGTTTCTGGTTATCAGTTGGTAAGAAACTTGAAGAGTTGTTTGAGAAGTAAGATTGTTTTGACGCTGGGTATAGTTTTTTTCTTTGTGTTTGCGGCGGCGGCGAGGGCGCAGGAGAAGGATGGCTTGATGGCCTGCATTGAGGAAGTAAAACGGATTAGAGAGAAAGAGGGACCGCAGTGGTATACGAAAAACAATTCGAGTTGTTTGGGAGAAGGGGCGGTGGGCAAGTTTAGCGTTTTGCCGTTGACTGAATTTAGCAAGAAGGAGTCTTTTGGCGATATGGAACTGGAGCTTTTTGCTTTTTTTGACACTCCAGTAGCTGGCGTTGAAGTAAGAGAGGAACAGATGGGGTACCAGGAGACCAGTGAGCCGAGTAGTCCAGGACCGGGTTATCGAACAGAGAAAAAGGTGGAAAAGCCGGGGATTGGCGACAAAAGTCTGCATCAGACAGAGATGACCTATGTAAATATTACGGAGGGTTATACCGGACTGCCGCAAGCCTGGGCTGGCTACACCACTTATCAAGAGTTGATGGTGATTGTAGGCAATTGTTCCTTTATGGTTGGTGGACGGGCGAAACAGGGAAATAATTGGTCGTCTAATCATCACGTTGATTGGGCGCGGAACGTAGTGATAAATAGCGATCACGATCACGGTGAAGAGAAATTGAAACAGGAGATGTGGGAGTATGCCAGAAGTTTGGTGGGGAAGGTTTCAGGTGTTTGTGGCGGTTTTGATAGTGGGGAGACGGAGATAAAGAAAGGAGGTGTCGTGGACTGGGCGAAGGGATTGTTGGAGAGGCCGGAAACTGCGACACCAGAGCAGGAAAAACCTTGGAAGTTAGCTGGTAACCAGACTTGGGAGTCGGTCAAGTTTATGACTGAAGAAATGAAGCAAAAGTCGCTAGAGGTAAACCGATGGATTGAGGAGAGCTTGAGTGAATGGGAAACAAAGAAGGTTGAAAGAGATAATTTGGAGTATGAGCTGTATGAGGAAACGCCGCAGATAACAGAACAAGTAATTAGAGAAGCCCAACAAGCGTGGAAGAAATCAACTGATGGCGTGAGGTTTTTTGATGAGGAGTCATTTCCGCAGAAGTGGCGGATGATGGTGGAGGATCAATTAAAGCCGGGGGCACAGGTGGTGAGCGGTGATGATTCTACGGTGATATTTAGGGCTGATGGGGGCAGTATTTTGTTTTACCCGAGCAGTTTTGGAGTTTATACGGTTGAGAATACCTATAATTTGGAGAGTGGTGAAATAGAAGTGAAGACCGGAACCGCGCCGATTGACATAAAGACGCTTAACGCTTTTATAAAATCCAGAGGCACTCACTATCGAGTGTCGTTTGATCCGAACAAACAGCTAACGGCGGTAACGGTTTATGAGGGAGAGGTGGAGATAACTACTAGAGATGGGAAGACGACTAGAGTAACCCCTGACGGCGGCAACCCGGGAGTGGTGGTGGTCAGAAAAAGACTCTCGATTCCAAAGTTGGTCTTGGCTGGAGCAATTTTGGTGGCGATTATTATTGGTGGCGCATTTCTGGTGTTTAGAAAAAGGAAATCGATAAAGAAAAAATAAATTTGTTTATGAAAGATATAAGGCCCAGTCCTTGATGGTTCGTGTTAGAAGATGGAGGGGGAGCATTTTTTGTGTTTCTGATAAACTGAAAGTTAGTGAAGAAGAGTATTTTGGTTTTGTTGATGGTTGGTTTCTTGTTTTTCGTTGATGGAGGGAGGGTTGGGGCCCAAGAGAATGATTATAAGAATAGTTCCGACCCCCTAGTCCGTTGTTTGGATGAGGCTAGGCGAATAGCTTCGGATCCTGATCAGTACTCTACCCCGGACTGTGCAAATAAATTTATCGAGGGGAATGTGGTAACTTTTCCGGAAACGGCGTTTAAAAAAACGGAGAGAGGGATGATAGAAACGATGGAGATTGCGGATGTGAGACAGTACTTTCGTGATTGGTTGGATAAGGATTTGGTGGTGGAGTATAAGCGGGAAGGTGAGTCCTTCTCTAGTTACAACAAAGATCTGGCACAGCAGTCGTTTCATAAGGCGACCAGAGAACAGAAAGATGCCGGTATCGGCGACTTTAGTAGTTTGATAGTGCGAAAAGACTATATTGACATAATCCATATTGGAACAGGAGCCAATGATATTGAATTTACCAAAGGAAAAACTCCGGTATGGACTTTTGACTATGGTGACGTAAACCTGTTGGTGTTTGTGGGATATTGCAGAATTTCTTTGAGTGGGAAGGTCTATGACGATATGGCGAATGAGTACTTTGATGAGAACAGCGAGTTCTTCAAAAATCATCATGTGGCCATCTCCTGGGATGACGAAAGGAATAGGCTGTACAAAGTCATCGACGGAGGTAGTACGGAAGGGACGCTTGACGCGGTCCTGACTCCTACGCTGGAGTTTGCGAGAAAGACTGTGGGTCGAATTGCAGGGGTGTGTGGATCAAAAAACGTGCAGACCGAAGCTAGTGTTGAAGAAGAAAAGGAGGCGGAAGCATTGGTGGAGGAGGTTCCGGCCGAGTCGGATCTGGCGATAAGCGAGAATGCTAAAAGATTAAACGACGAATTGAAGGCGTTGTTTGGCGAGACTGAGTTGGGTGACTTACCGTCTCGACCCAAAGTGCCGGAGATTACCGGAAATACACCTTACCTTTTTGATAACCCTTTATCGACGAAGGACAATAGGTATTTTTCGTTTACCGCTAATGCTAAGAATCACATAATTGAATATCGAGGGGGAAATAAGATTACCCTGGAGTTTCCAGACGGAACCACTTTTGTACCAGAGTCGGGAGATTTTGTCCGGGTGCCGGTGGGAACGAAGATAAAGACAGGGATGGGTTTGTATCAAGGGAGTTCGCAGTACGATAATGTCGGGAAATTTGGGATGAGTAGTTTGGGGATAACGAATGTGGCCGGGGGAAGTTCAATAACGCTAGGGGGCGGCAGTGTGGTGGAGTTGGTGCCGACGGAGAGTGGCGGATCGAGTAATGTCAAACTGAATAACGGAGATGTCAGGATCGGGACGGGAGGTTTCGGGGGAACAGATAGTCCTGATTTGCCGACTGAGATTCAGTTTGAGGGTAGGCAAGACGTGGAGATCAGTTGGGACGGGACCGATTTCGCGGTAAGTTATGACAGAGAATCCGGAAAAATTATCTCAGAGATCTATGATGGGACGATAAAAGTGGCGGCAGGTGAAAAAACATATTCGCTTTCGTCTAGTTACGGCGGTGAGATTAAACAAATTGAGATTGAGGGGAATGGAGAAGTGGTGGAAAAGACCGCGATCCCCAGGGCTGTGTGGCGAGAACGACCGAAGGGAGAACCGGAAAGGGCGGTGAGTGCAGAAGTTGGACCGAATGATAAACGGCTGTGGAGATGGGTGTTGTCGGTTGTAGGAGTTGTTGGGTTGGCGGCGGCGGGTGGGTTTTGGTACAGAAAGAGATTTGGAACTTGGCCACTAGAAGCAAGATGGAGACCGGTTGTGGTAAAGATGATGATGGTTTACAGGTGGGTAACCAGCAAATTAAAGAGAAAGTGAGGGCTACTTAGCCATGATTCGTGTAAGCAGATGGAGGGGGAGCCCAGTCTGACTGGAAAATGATTAGAGACGATAGCCTTTCTTTCTGAGGTAGACAAAGGCAGATCCCGCCACTGCGGCAATTGCCATCACCAAAAGGCTGCCGTAGAGGAAACGGTCGAGAACATACAAGAGGGTTTTGTCATAAAAGAAATATCTGATGGTTATTTTTAACCCGTGGATGATGAGGCTGTATAAGATGCCGAGGAAAACCATATTGCCATAGGAGAAGCCTGGGAGCTTACTTATTTTATAAGCAGAAACGAGAACCATAGCTTCCCAGAGCCATTGGCTGATTCTTAGGGCCATTAGGTTGTCGTCAATCTTAAGTCCAAAGAGATATTGCCAAAGAACAGTAAGGATAGAAACAATGACGAAGTACCAAATTGGTTTTAGATATTCCCCCAAGGTTTTACCAAAGATTTTAATTTTGAAAGTCGTCAACAGCAGAAAACTTAGGATTATTACGAAAAGAACAATGGAGAAGGCGAGGTTGTCGCGTTTGTCTAAGGCGGTGATTGATGGCAGAAGGTCAAGTTTGTCGCCGGTCTGGGTGAGATTATTGGTTGACGATCCCGGGCAGTCGACTTTTTGATCGCCGACGAAACATTCCTGATTTTTGGTTTCGATTTTTCCGGAATAATAGGCGATGGTTTTCATCCCTCTTTTTTGATGGTTTTCCAGTGATAGAGATAAAGGGGGACACCAACCAGAATCATTGAGAGTGAGGTGGAAAGCTGGCGCCGGCGTTGATTAGACTGTTCGATTTCGTTTCGTTTGGTCATTTCTTCCGCCGATATTGTTGGTTTACCGCCAACAGCAACTGGTTCGGGATAATAAGAATATTCGGAGACCTTAAAGACGTAGGTTTTGAGACCGAGGTCGATGATCTGGACGCTGCCGATGACGGTAATCAGAAGACCGACGAAAGAAAATAAATAGAGATACAAGAAGCGGATATTGAATTTCATTTTTTGTTTCCTCCAAATCAGTTTACCATATCAAAAGGTGTATATTGTACATAACCCGTAGTATAATGGGGAAGAAATATGGCTGACAAAAAATACGAGGTGACCGAGTTTCCACATCCCTACCTGACGGTCGATGTCCTGATTTTTTCTATTATTAGGGGGGAGCTGTCGACTCTTTTGATTAAAAGAAGTAAACCCCCTTTTCCGCAAGAGTTTGCTTTGCCGGGGGGATTTGTGGCGGAAGAGGAGGGTTTGGATGGGGCGGCGAAGAGAGTAATCGAGGCGAAGGCCCGAATGAAAGGACCATACCTAGAACAGCTGTTTACTTTTGGGGAAGTAAAAAGAGATCCGCGTGGCCGAGTAATTTCGGTTTCATACTTGGCCTTAGTTCCGGAAGAAAAAACGAAAGTAGTCGGGGATGGAAAGCACGTTGTCACCTGGTTTGGGGTGAAAAAACTGCCTCAACTAGCTTTCGACCACAAAATAATTATCGAAACCGGAATGAATCGGTTGAAAAGTAAGATAGGCTATTCGAATATCGCCGTTGGTTTGATGCCGACCAAGTTTGGTTTGGGTGAATTGCAGCGAGTTTATGAGGCGATCTTGGGCAGACCGTTGGATAAGCGGAATTTCAGAAAAAAGATGCTGTCCTTGGATCTACTAAACGAGGTGGGAGAAAGTAGTGGTGGTAGACATCGGCCGGGAAAACTATACTCCTTTAAGTCTGATAAGCCGGTCTTTTTCAAGTAGATTTCAGAGAATAGTTGCTCCTTGATATTGCCAGTCAAAACGGACTCGGCCGTTGGGATAAAAGATGATTTGGCGGATTTTTTCTGGGTCCATTTCCAAGGTGAGGGCGTTAGTGAGGCAGACGTTTTGACCCGCGACGTCGTAGATGATGGTTCCGTGGCCGGTGAGGAGGAGGCGATGGCCGTTTTCTTCCAGATAACGGCGGATTTCCTGCAGACGACTATCGGAGAGAAGGTGGACTTGGGTCCAAAGATCGATTTCCGGATTTTCGCTGTTATTTGGTTTGGCGACCCTTCTTAGGGTTAACTGTTCGACGGCGAGCTTTTTGGTGAAATCGATCATCTGGCCAGCTTTCTCGGCATCGTCGATGCCACCGTCAAAGAGGGTGACCGAGAAACGAACAGAAAAGCCGATTTTGTGAAGTTTATCGACAAGACGTGGAAGCTCGACGTATTGTTTGAAATGCGGGGTGTAAATTTTTCGGTTTTCTTCCGGGAGATGGTTGACGATAGAAAGAGCGACGAAGGCGAGACCCTGGTCGTACCATTGGCGCAGATAGGAGTTGAAATGCTCACTTTGGCGGTCGAGATTGAGACCGTTGGTTTGGAGATCAATGAGGGGAAAGTTGAATTTTTTCAGATGGGTAAGATAATCGCTGATTTGATCGGGGAAAAGAGTGGGTTCGCCTTTACCGGTGATGATGACACTGCCAACCTGATAGTCTTTGGCAAGCTGGGCCGCTTTTTCGAAATTACGCCAGTTGATTGGTTGGGGCTTAAGACCGATTTCGGATAGACCGGTCATCTTTGAAACGCAGAAGGGGCATTCGGCATTGCAGGCGCCGGTGCCGGCGATAAGGCTGAAGTTTTCCGCGGTGCGCATCTTAGACAAATCCCCTTTCTTTCTTTAAAAAATAAGGGGTGAGACAAAAGCGGTAGTTATGCTGTCGGTTGTATTTTTCCCAAACCGCGCTTTTGCTTTTGGGGGGGGTGCTTTTATCTACCGAGGCAAGTAAGACGACCTGACTGGCTTGGGGACGAAAATCAAAATCTTGGGACATCTGGTTAACAGCTTCTTCTTGGGTTGGGCGATAGCGGTCAACCAGTTCCCTTTCCCCGATCGTGGTCAGAATTTCTTTGGCGAGAAGGAGAGAGAAAATATTTTTGAACCATTTATTGACTTCGAGAGTTTTCATTTCAAAGCGGGTAAAGGCAAAGCCGAGGCGATGGTAATAAATCCCAAACGGTTTGCTGAGTGAAGCGATTACCGCAATAATGTTTTTGTGGTTCAAATCGAAACGATGGGGGTCGGTGAGACCGACGTAGGTTACGTCATAAATAACTCGGTGGCTGGCTTCACAAATCGCGAGGATCTCCTCATTGCTGATGATATTGCCGTCCCGGGCGGATGGGTTGGAGAGGAAAACGAGTCCCGGGGGAAGAGTGAGCAGGGAATTAGTTTCGGCGGCAGTAGAGAAAGTGAGGCCAAGGTTTTGGCCATAGCCGGTATAACCTTCGTATTCTCCTTCCAGAACATAAAGAGGTTCTTTTTTGGGGGAAACGGCGATGTGAGCCAAGAGGTGAAAGATTGCCTCACTGGCACCAGAGGTGACATAACGGTGGGGAAGGACAGGAAGATCGGGAAGCTGATCATGAAAGTGATCGAGATAAGCCTTGATGACGGGGAGATGATAATCATCCAGGCCGGGGTTGATTGATTGGAGAAATAAGTCATGGGGGTAAGCGGCAGTGAGGCGGTCGATGATATTTCTGACTTCGGGAAAGTAATAACTGTAGACGGCTTTGAGGGGGAAGAGTTTTTCTGGTGTCATAGGGTTAGCCAATGGCGATCATTCTTCTAACTGCAACCTCGGCGGGGCGTCTAATTTTTTCCGGAATGGTAACTTCGTATTGTTCATAGGTTAAGGCGGCCAGAGTTTGTTCCAGGGTAATGGTGTGCATATAGCGGCAACGAAGATTGCACATTCTGATCAGGTTGTCGTTCAATTCCGGGTGATTGGCGACGATGTTGTCGGCCATAGAACATTCGGTGAGGAGGGCAATTTTTTTACCATGACCGTTTTGTTCGACGTATTTGGACATGGCAGAAGTACTGCCGGAAAAGTCAGATAGGGAGACGACTTCGGGGGGACATTCGGGGTGAGCTAAAACAACGGCGCCCGGATAATCGGATCGGATTGCTCTGATGTGTTCCGGCGTGTATTGTTCGTGAACATAACAGCGGGCGTTCCAGCCGATGATGGTGGGGCCTTGGACGACTTCGGTTTCGCTTTTTGGCCCGTCTTGTTTATCCGGGAAATAAACATTCATAGCGAGATCTTTGGCAACATTTCCGGCCATATATTTATCGGGGAGAAAAATGACTGAAGGAGTAGCGAAGTATTTTTGGGCCCAGCGAATGACCTGGCCGACGTTACCCGAGGTGCAACAGACATCGCTCAGCGCCTTGACCTCGGCGGAACTATTGACATAGGTAATAATCGGAAGATGGGGGTAGTGCTCGCGCAGCCAAAGTAGGTCCGACGGCTTGATGCCCTCGGCAAGGGAACAGCCGGCCTCGAGAGAGGGGATCAAAACTTTTTTGGTCGGGTTTAGAATTTTGGCGGTTTCGGCCATGAAGTGAACACCGCAAAAGACGATGATGTCCGCGTCGGTTTCGGCCGCTCGTCGGGAAAGTTCCAACGAATCACCGCGATAGTCGGGGATAGTGTGAAAGAGAACCGGTTCCATATAATTATGACCTAGGATGATAGCGTTTTTCTCCCGTTTTAGAGCTTCGATCTGACTGACCAACTCGGCTTTGATTTGGAGTTCAAAGTCGGGAACGACGCTTTTGGGGAACGCAGCACGAAGATTTTTTTCGATTTCTTGATTAATCATATGGTGTAATCGTCACACTATTAGCATGAGTAAGTGTAAATCTTACACATATAGCTGTCAAGGGGTAATTTAGCCAACTGAACTTTCCATTTGGAGTTGAATTAAACGGTTGAGTTCAATGGCGTATTCCATCGGTAATTCCTTGACCAGGGGTTCGATAAAACCGGCGACGACGAGACTTTCGGCCAGTTCTTTGGTGACACCCCGGCTCATGAGATAAAAGAGCTGTTCCTCACCGACCTTTGAGACGGAGGCTTCGTGACCGATGGTGACATTATTCTCGTCTATTTCAATCACCGGATAGGTATCAGAGCGAGATTTGTCGTCAATGAGTAAGGCGTCGCAAACGACATTGGATCGGGAACCTTCGGCACCCTTGTAGACCTTCACCAAACCGCGATAGGAAACCCGACCACCACCCTGGCTAATTGATTTTGAGGTAATTTTCGAGGTAGTGTTGGGAGCCCCATGAACCATTTTGCCGCCGGCGTCAAGCTGTTGACCGGCTCCGGCAAAGGCGATGGAAAGGACTTCGCCGTGAGCCCCCGGTTCCAGGAGGTAGACGGAAGGATATTTCATAGTGAGCTTGGAACCAAGGTTGGCGTCGATCCATTCCATGGTGGCGTTTTTGTAGGCCGCGGCCCGTTTGGTAACGAGGTTGTAGACATTGGTTGACCAATTTTGGATGGTGGTGTAACGACAACGGCCGCCTTCCTTGACAATTATCTCGACGACGGCGCTATGGAGAGAGTCGGAACTGTAAGTAGGGGCGGTACAGCCTTCAACGTAATGGACGAAAGCGTCTTTGTCGACGATGATAAGAGTCCTTTCGAATTGGCCAACATTTTTGGCGTTGATGCGGAAATAAGCTTGGAGGGGCATTTCAACACGGACCCCTGGCGGGACATAGACAAACGAACCGCCTGACCAGACGGCAGTATTTAGGGCGGCAAATTTATTGTCGGCTGCGGGAATCAGGGAGCCGAAGTACTTTTTTACCAATTCGGGGTATTGACGCAGACCGTCATCCATCGAGAGGAAGATAACGCCTTTTTCTTCCAGGTCTTTCCTGATGGAGTGATAGACCATTTCTGATTCGTATTGGGCGCCAACTCCAGCCAGAAACTTCTGTTCCGCTTCCGGGATGCCGAGTTTATCGAAGGTATTTTTTACTTCCGGCGAGACGTCGTCCCAGGAGGAGGCACTGTCCTTTTCCGGTTTGATGTAATAGTAAATGTTGTCGAAATCAATACCACCCAGATCAGCTCCCCATAGAGGTAGTGGTTTTTTATAGAAAATCTCGAGGGCCCCGAGGCGAATGTTTGTCATCCAGGCAGGCTCGCCTTTCAGCGCCGAAATTTCGGCTACGACTTGCTTATTTAGTCCCAGGCGGCCCTTGAAGGAATAGTTTTCTTCTTCGTGGAAGCCGTATTGAGAAGCGTAGTCGTCTTTGCCGGGGGGAATTCTTTCAGTAGACATACTGTTAATCAACTATTACTAATTTTATCATAGTTTAATTAGATAGAGGCGTTTGATTTGACAGGGTGGAAAACGGTATCTAAGATACGGCCAATGGAGGCCAATTTGGCGGGTCGAACTAAAAAAGAGGAGACGATTCGGGGTGGGTCGTTATTGTTGACTAGGAAGATTGATTTGGTGGGGGTGGCTTTGGCAGTAATGAGGAAAAGATTGGAGGCGCCTGATCTGACAGCGGTTTCGCCGGTGGAGATGGCGGTTTTAACTTGTTTTATAATGGCGCAGGGGCAGCTTGAACAAATGATGGAAGAGCAGGGACGCCTGGAGATTTCAGAAGAAGCCCAGAAAGGAATTGTGGGAACCATGCTAAAGGAATTGTTGGAAGAATTTTTGATGATGAATTTGGACGAAGAGTTGGATTAGATCTATACTTGATGGGTGATTAAAGGGAAAACCCGGGTGGTTCTCTTG
>DATDRC010000109.1:0-6401 GCA_035291985.1 Patescibacteria group bacterium | reverse complement strand
AGTGAAACAATGACTTGCTCACGAACAGCTATGGGCTTCTTCATTTTTCTCACCTCCTTTCTTGAGAAGAAGAATACCCCCACCTGTCAAAGGAAAACTAAGACGCAAAGAAACGACGAAGATTGAGATGTTACTTTACAGGGCCGTGAGGCAATTCGCGGGCTTGACATGGCTTGTATGAAAGGCATACAATGCTTGTATGAATACAATTACGACAAATATTTCAATGCCAAAAGGCCTGTATGCTCAAGCCAAAGCTCAAGCGAAGAAGTATCATTATAGCTCCGTCAGTGAATTGATCCGCGATGCTCTGCGCTGGTGGACGAATGATAATTTAACCAGGAACGGGTTCACGCCGGAGTTTGAAGAGGAGGTATTACGTCGGGAAAAAGAACCGCTGAAAAATGATATAAAATGGGGTGGAGAAGGGAGCTTTGTTGATTTCGTTCTAAGTGAAGGCAAAAAGAAATATGATTCGATACCGCGCCAGCGATAGGTGGATTGGAAAAAACGAAGTCCGTTTTTTAGCGATTGGAGGTCACAAGAAAGTATATGGGGAAATAGGTTAAAATGGTCTTGTGAAGAAGCTTTTTCTTGTCATTTTTGCCGCGATCTTTATTTTCTCGGCCTCTGTCGCCCTGGCCCAAACGACAACCTATTTATCCGACTACAACTTCCAGCTTGATCAATACCGCCAGAACTACGCCGAGTACACCAACTTCAAGAAGGACTACGATGACCGGCCAACCTTAAACAATGAACAAAAAGCCATTCTCTCCGCCAAACAAACCATCATCAGCCGTGAACTGGCCTGGGCCAACTTCTATCTGGTTTTGTCCGAGTCGATTAGCAAACCTGGTGTCACTTACCCCGTAATTAATGAAGCCACCACCGACCTAACGGGCATCGCTAACTATCACTTTGGCCAGGCGGGAAAAGCCGGGAATATCGCCACCCGCGCCGATCTGACCAGTTTTACCCAGGAAGAACTGACGGTTTTGGCCAGCCACCGCCTGCCCGTAACCCAGTCCCAAGTAGCCAACAAACTGGCCCAGCTGATCAAGTTCCAAATCGATGCCAAAATAGCTTACGATTCGCTCGTGCCCAAGCTCGAAGCGGTCAAAAATGAGGTCGTCGTCAAGAATGGCCTCGATCAGGTCCAGACCTACAGCGCCCAAATTAACGGCCAAATCGAAGCCTTAGCCAAAAAGACAACCGACTTCAACCTCGATGAAAGTAATCAGAACCAGTTTTACGCGACTGCCAGCGAGGCCCTGAGGGGTATCAGAAGCCTGCAAAATCGCCTAGTTGCCGTCATTATTGATCTGGATACCAACTATGTCAGGCACTAAAGTCAAAAATTTTCTCCTCAACCTCTATCCCGAACTGACTCGTTTCCAGCGCTTTAATCAAATTACCGCGACGGTCATTCCAACCCTGACCCCGCGCCTGAAAAAAATTATGCGTTGGGGGCTTCCGATCGTGACCGTTCTTTTTGTAATTTTACTGGGTACGGCCATCGGTTCCTGGCTGCTGGGACTGTTCTTCCCCGAGAAGATCACCCCAACCCCGATTGAATTCATCGCCCCGACCGTTACCCCCGGTTACCAATCTCCCTTCTTGCCCCTCAAGCGCTCGATCGAAGAGTTCAACCCGGCTCTGCCCGACCCACTGCCGCCGGTTTTTGACGACCAGATTTCTCTCGAACCCCTGAAAGAGCGTTAATTTATCAACGAACTTGTGTTAGAATATTCCTATGAAAAGAAAAACCCAATCCAAATCTAGTAAAAAAGTTTCCGCCGCCTCCGTTATGCCTTTCGAAGAACCGTCTCTGAAAACCGGATCTTTTTCAAAGAAAACTCTGGTCATCCTTCTGGCCATTGTCTTAGCGGCCGGGATTGGTACCATCATGGCCAAAAGATACAAAAACCTGGTCATTGTCGGCAAGGTCAATGGACTGGTGGTTAGTCGTTGGGAATTGGAGAAGGCGCTGAACGACCGTTACGCCAAGACCGTCTTTGACGATTTGGCTAGCACCACCCTCCTCAAGCAACTGGCCAAGAAAAACGACATCGTTGTTTCCAAGGATGAACTCAAAAAAGAAATCGAAGCCACCGAGCAGAGATTGGGTGGCAAAGAAGCCCTTCAGGCAACTCTGGACCGTCTCGGTTATTCCCAAACCAGGTTTGAAGAGGAAATGAAAACCCAGGTCACGGTCAGAAAGCTGGCCGAAAAGCTCTTCAAAATTGAGGTCACCGACCAGGAAGTAGCCAAGTTTTACGACGATAACAAAACCCTTTTCCCGGACAAAAAGCTGGAGGAGGTTAAACTTGATATTTTGCAAAACCTGACCGAGCAAAAACTCCAACAGCAGTTCACCACCTGGTTCCAGGAAGAAAAAGGCAAGGCCACCATCCAAAGTTATCTTTAGTCTATGCCCAAAAAGTCTGCCCCAAAAGTCATCCCCGCCGGACGTCTTGTTCCACTCCTCGCGATTGCCCTGGTCCTGACTCTATCGATCTTCGCTTATTTCACCTGGCTTAAGAGCCAATCGGTTTCGAGCGAAAAAAAGGTTCAAACACCGGCCACCGTCGAAGTGGCCGCCCCGGTCAACTTGCCCAAGCCCAGTCTCACCAGCCGGATGTCCCTCGATGCTGCCCTCCAGGCCAGACGCAGTCGCCGGGATTTTACTGCCGATGCCTTGAATCTCAGGCAAGTCGGGCAAATGCTTTGGTCGGCCCAGGGAGTGACCGCCGATTGGGGTGGCCGGACCGCCCCCTCGGCCAAGTCAGCCTACCCCCTGACTGTTTACTTGGCCGCTTACAACGTCGTTGATCTCGCTCCCGGTATCTACACCTATCTGCCGGGAAAACTCGAAGCCGCCCACCAAATCCAGTTACTGAAAAAAGGCGACTTCCGCGCCCCATTGGCTGAAGCTATCGGTCAAAATGCCGCCGCTAATCCACCCGCGCTCTTGATCATCAGCGGCGACATGGAGGTTATGGCCAAGGCCTTTGATAACGTCCGCCACGATAATAATGTTTATCTGGAAGCTGGTCACGCCGCCCAAAATCTTTATCTGGAAGCGGAAAGCCTCCGTCTTGGTCTGGTTACCATTGCCGGTTTTGACGGGGCCAAGGTTGCCGCCGCAGCCGGGATCCCCAGCAACGAAACTATTATTTACGCCATTCCTTTCGGCGTCCCCAAACCCTGATGGAACGGGCAAGTCAGCCAGGACTCGATTTACATACAGAAGATAAATCTGAAAAATTGCCATTTAATTTGAAGGCAAAAATCATCTCAATTCAAAAGGGCATATCATATCGTGAAGCCTATGGACTAATGCTCGATCAAGAAGTCGAAGAAAAGCGTCAAGAACGGGAAAAGGGCCACGCCCCCTAACTACCTTTTCGCCACGCACCAATCTTCTTATGATGTCCCGACAGTAGAATTTCCGGCACCTGCCAACCTTTATATTCTTCCGGTCTGGTGTATTGCGGATACTCGATTTTACCCTCTTCCTGGTACGATTCTTCCAGGAGCGACTCTTCACTGCCAAGGACACCGGGGATTAGGCGGACAATGCTGTCCACGACCACCATTACCGGTAGTTCGCCGCCGGTCAGGACATAACTGCCGATCGAGATTACTTCATCGGCGATATGTTCATGCACCCGCTGGTCAATGCCTTCATAATGCCCGGCAATGAAAATTAAATGCTTGCCATCTTTTAACTCCTCCGCCTTTTGCTGATTGTAGATTTTCCCCTTGGTGTCCAGAAGGATTACTCTCGCTTTTGGACTGTTCTTTTTAAGATCGGTCACGGCCCGGTCGATCACGTCCACCCGCATCACCATCCCCGGCCCGCCGCCGTAGGGCGAGGCGTCAACCGAATGATGTTTGTCGGTCGACCAATCGCGCAGATTATGGACTTTTATTTCCACCAGTCCCTTATCTTGCGCCCGTCTGATGATCGACTCGGTCAGAGGCGTGAACATCTCGGGGAAAATAGTCAGGATATCGATTTTCATAGGTAAACTATATTATACTCATCTCATGCCTAAACCGAAAAAAACCGCCGTTGTCGTCATCCCCACCTACAACGAAGCCGCCACCATTGGTGACATGGTCGAGTATCTTTTCACGAAAACCTTCCCCACAATCAAGGACTGGCAGATGAAGCTCTTAGTTGTCGATGATACTTCTCCCGATGGCACTTACCAGGTTGTCCAGCAAAAACAAAATAAATACCAGGATTTATACCTCTCTCTTTCAAAAGAAAAAGCGGGGCTTGGCGGCGCCTACGTCCGCGGCTTCAAATACGCCATGAAAGAATTGAAAGCGGACGTCGTCATCGAGTTCGACGGTGATTTTCAGCACCCGCCGGAAACCATCCCGATCATGCTGGCTGAAATTGATAACGGTGCCGACTATGTTCTCGGCAGTCGCAAGATCAAAGGCGGCAGTAATCCCCAGGGTTGGGGCTTCAAACGGGTTTTCCTTTCTGAATTTGGCGGTTTTACCGCTCGTTTTATTCTTTTCTTCCCCTTCAAAAACTTCTGGAGGATCACTGATCCGACCACTGGCTTCAAGGCCAGTCGAGTCAAGGGCTTTGTCGACCGACTGGATATGGATCACCTTTACAGCCGTTCCTTTGCCTACAAACTGGAGTTCCTTTTCAAGATGATGGCCTTGGGCGCCAAGATCAAGGAAATTCCCCTCCAGTTTGGCCTGCGCGAAAGCGGCGCCAGCAAGATCGAACCCCAGACCGCCAAAGAAATTCTTTTTACCGTCATCAAACTCAGGTGGTTTGATCCTTTCACCCAAAAGTTTTTGAAGTTCGGCACCGTCGGCTTTATCGGCTACGTCGTCAACGCCGTCGGTCTGGCCGTTGTCGCCAATCTTACCGGCATCGAGTGGTTGGCCTGGCTGGTTTCTACCGAGCTGGCGATCATCAGCAACTTCACCTGGAACAATCTCTGGACCTTCAAAGCCGACAAAATCACCGGTCTTGGTATGCTGGCGAAGAAATTTGCCCAGTTTAACTTCACCTCCATCGGCGCTCTGCTCATCCAAACCATCTCCGGCGCCGGCCTGGTCTATCTGACCCACGCCAATCGCCAGCTCATTCTGCCCCTTGTGATTGTTTTCCTGGTCCTGCCCTTCAACTGGACCATGTACAACCGCGTCATTTGGAGGAAGAAAAAATAACGTGGACAGAGATAAAGAGAAAGAGAGCCGTGATCTTGTCAAAGACGTCTTAGCGGATCATTCAATAGTTGGAGAAATAAAAAGACAATCAAAAGAGATCCAGCAGGGTTTAGTTAGACTTGTAAACAAATCTCGAGAACAGGGAACCTCTTGTCTGTTTTTTCTGGATAAGTCAGCCCGTCCTGTCGCCTGGATGTATCGCCAAATCTGGAAAGGTTTTGTTGATAAGGGACTGATTCCAAAAGAAGAAACCATGCCAGTTATTCGTTTCATTAATATTGGCCGTAACCAAGACGAAAACATGTTCGATTCTGACTCCACTGCCATGGAACTAGCCAAGAAAAAGTATAAGATCCCGGGTGAAGGGTCAATCATGGTCGTCGATGAACATAAAGAGGAAGGGACAACACTAACCAAGGCTGGAAAAGTAATTCACAGTCTATTCCCAGATAGGGACATCATTTCCTTTGTAGTTTTTGGAGCGGTTCCTCCATGGTTTGGTGAAGGTGAACTTATTGGAATTGAAGAAAAGATACCTGATAATAAAGGCAAAATAGACGAGATCGATAGAGTCTGGGCGTTTCCACTTTCAAGTTACGAAACCATGGCTGGGACAATCCTGGCTGACAAAGAAAAATCTGGCGCATTTAGACAACTTCTTAAGTCAGAGATTGTTGACCATGTTGTCTCAGAATCCGTTCGTCGAAAAGACGGTAGTATCTTACTGCCAGACATGAGTATCGGTTTTAGGGCCGAATAATTAGAGGTAGGGGGCCCAGTCGGCGACGGTATATTGACATTTGGGTTTTATTTGGGATATTCTTAAAGTATGCCCAAGTCAAAAAAATCAGCCTCCTCGGGATTAGCCGTTTTCGAAGGCAAGGAAATTAGGCGCCATTGGGACGACAAAAAAGAGCTTTGGTACTTTTCCGTCGTCGACGTAATTTCAGCCCTTTCAAAGAGTGAAAATCCACAGGTTTACTGGCGCGTACTCAAAAAAAGATTGACAGATGAAGGCTCTAATGAAACCGTTACAAAATGTCACGGTTTGAAAATGAAAGCCGCGGACAACAAAATGCGCCTGACCGACGTCGCCGATACCGAAACAATGTTTCGCGTAATTCAGTCAATACCCTCGCCTAACGCTGAGCCCTTCAAGCTGTGGCTGGCTCGGGTTGGCTACGAAAGGG
>DATDRC010000108.1:0-3418 GCA_035291985.1 Patescibacteria group bacterium | reverse complement strand
TGGCTATCTCCGATATTTTGAAAATCAATACCAAACTTCTCCTCCTGGGCAAAGATGAAACCGAAATGGCCCAAAAGGCCTTCGGCGGCCAAGCCGTCAATAACGTTTTGGACATCGGACCCAAATTAAGTCGCAAAAAAGACATTTCTCCGGCGATAGAAAAAGCTCTCGCCGCCTAATCATCTATGGATAACGAAGAAAGCAAACTACCAGTCGACGAACTCGCCTCCGAGACCATTGGAGAACTATCCTGGGAGACGGAGAAAACCCAGTTCGGTCTGATCAAACCGGTCAGGATCGTCGAGGAAATGGAACGCTCCTATCTCGACTACGCCATGAGCGTCATCGTCGCCCGCGCCCTGCCCGATGTCCGCGATGGCCTCAAACCCGTCCACCGCCGCATCCTTTTTGCCATGAAAGAGATGGGCCTGACCTATAGAAGCGCCTACAAAAAAAGCGCCCGCGTCGTCGGAGAGGTCTTGGGTAAATACCACCCCCACGGCGACCAGGCCGTCTACCAAACCCTGGTCCGTTTGGCCCAGGACTTTTCCATGCGCTACCAGCTGGTCGACGGACAGGGCAACTTCGGCTCGGTTGACGGCGACTCTGCTGCCGCCATGCGTTATACCGAGACGCGTCTTTCAAAAATCGCCGAGGAAATGCTCGCCGATATCGACAAAAATACCGTTGATTTCATCGACAACTTCGATGGCAGTCAACAGGAGCCAACCGTTTTGCCGGCCAAACTCCCGAATCTTTTATTGATGGGTTCGGACGGTATCGCCGTTGGCATGGCGACGAAGATTCCGCCCCATAATCTGAACGAGGTTGTCGCCGCTATTGCCGCTTTAATTGACAAAAGTGAGATTACTGAGACCGAAACAATCGGGGATAACGAACTCGAATCAGTCAACAGCGGGAAACTGGTTGGTAAACTGGAAGCCAATATTGAAATCGAGGAACTGATCAGCCATATCAAGGGCCCCGACTTTCCGACTGCCGGACAGATTTTTGACCAAAACGAAATCAAAAAACTCTACCTTACCGGCAAGGCGAACATTGTTAACCGGGGAGTGGCCGAAATCATCGAAAAGAAGAACGGCCGCTACCAAATCGTCATCACCCAATTACCATACCAGGTCAACAAAGCCAAGCTCATCGTCCATATTGCCGACCTGGTCAAAAAGAAAAAACTCGACGGCATCTCGGATCTCCGCGACGAATCTGACCGCAAGGGCATGACCGTCGCCGTTGAACTCAAGCGCGACGCCAAACCGAAAAGTGTCCTCAACAATCTCTACCAGCACACCGAACTCCAAAGTAGCTTTCCGGCCAATATGGTCGCCCTCACCTCCGATGGCACACCGCATCTTTTGAACCTCAAACAGATCCTCACCGAATATACCCACCACCGCCAACACGTCGTCGTCCGCCGAAGCCAGTTCGAACTGAAAGACGCCAAGGCCCGCGCCCACATTCTCGAAGGCTTACTCAAAGCTCTCGACGTTATCGACGCAGTCATCGAAACCATCAAGAAGAGCGAAAGTACCGATGCCGCCAAGACAAACCTGATGAGCAAGTTTGGCTTCTCTGAACTTCAGTCACTGGCCATTCTCGAGATGCAACTGAAGAAACTGGCCCACCTCGAACGGGAGAAGCTCCAAAACGAATACGACGAATTGATGAAGAAGGTCAAATTCCTCATCGCTGTCCTCAAAGACCCCAAGAAAGTACTTCAAATAATTAAAGACGAACTTAAGGCCTTGGCCGAAATCTATGGTGATGCCCGCAGAACCAAAGTTTACAAAAACGCTGTCGGCGAATTCTCCGAGGAGGACCTGATCGCCAACGAAGAAACGATTATCACCCTGACCAAGACCGGCTATATCAAACGCATGCCCATCGATACCTTCAAAAGCCAGAGACGGGGCGGCAAGGGTGTCGCCGGTATGACCGTCAAGGATACCGATGAGGTCAGTCTTCTGGCCTCAGCCAACACCCACGACTCACTTTTGGTCTTCACCAGCAAAGGCAAGGTCTTCTCACTAAAGGTCTGGGAATTACCGGAAGGGAGCCGGGTGGGTAAGGGTCAGGCGATTATCAATCTGATCAATATTGACACCGACGAAACGATTCAGTCGCTTTTGCCAATGAGCAAAGAAGTCATCGCCAGCAAGTTTTTTCTTTTCTTCACCACCAAAGACGGCACCGTCAAACGGACCAAAATAGGGGACTATCAAAATATTAGAAACAACGGTCTCATCGCCCTTAAACTCGAGGCGGGGGATAAGCTGGTCTGGGTCAACCGGACTTCCGGCACCGACCATATCCTGCTGGTTACCAAACAGGGTAAATCAATCAGATTCCCGGAAAGCGACGTTCGCCCCACCGGCCGCGATACCATGGGTGTCCGGGGCATCTTACTGGCGACAGGGGACTACGTCGTGGCCATGAAGAGCTTCGACCCCAAGACCATCAGCGCCGACAAAAAGAAAAAGATATTTACCGACCTTCTCATCGTCACCGAAAGGGGTATGGGCAAACGAACCCCGCTGACCCAATATCCGACTCAGAAGAGGGGAGGCCAGGGGGTCAAAGTGGCCGAAACCACTGACAAGACCGGTCTCATCGCTAACGCGCTCTCCATCACCGAAAAAGACATCGAGCTTCTCATTACCACCAAAGAAGCCCAAGCCATCAAGCTCCCGATCAGGAACATTCCCCAGTTACAACGCTCGACCCAGGGGGTGATTTTGATGCGCTTCGCCAAAGTGGGGGACACTGTCGCCGCCATTACCGTCGTCTCCGAATCCGAAGCAGAAAAATAACCCCACCTCCGAGGTGTAATTGAGGTGTGATTTTCTATTTCAGAAATTTGTCGTGGATTTGTTTCAATTGCGGGTTGGTGACGTGGGTATAGATTTGGGTTGTCGCCACATTCTTGTGGCCCAGGATTTCCTGAACACTGCGTAAATCCGCTCCGTTCTGTAACAGATTTGTGGCCATGGAATGCCTTAGCGTATGAGGCGAAACTTTTAACGGCAGTCCGGCCATCAGCCGATACTTCTCGACAATCCGCTGGATCGACCGCACGGTTAAACGCATCTTCTCACCGCCGGTCGTCGGATCCGCTTTCTTCCCGGCAATTCTGATCCACAAGGGTTTGTTGGCATCTTCACGGCTTCGCAGCCATCTGGCCAGCCAGTCGGCCGCCCTCTGGGTCAGAAAGACCACCCGCGGCCGCCGTCCTTTACCGATAATGCCAAACTCCCGTTGTTTCAGGTCAATCTTATCCCGATCCAATTTTGCCATTTCAGAAACCCGTAATCCGGTTGAAAACAATACCTCCAGGACCGTCCGGTCCCGCAACCCGTCCGGCTTCTCTAAATTCGGCATCGTCAAGAGCCGCTCAACCTGC
>DATDRC010000107.1:0-3438 GCA_035291985.1 Patescibacteria group bacterium | reverse complement strand
AAATAATAGACCCAGCCAATTTTTCCAAACCTTTTGCCAGTCCTTTACCAAGAGCAAAACCAACCCCAGGGTGGCCACCGGTATGTGCCAGGCCGCCCCGCCGCTGGCAAAGCGGTAAATCAGCCCAGAAAGATCGGCCAGCTTCGGCACCGCCAGCCAAAAACCACTCCCCTTAACTCTTTGAATCTGCAGATACATTGGATAAAGCCAAAAAGAATAGCCCAAACCGACTATCAAAAAAGGCCTCAATTCTTTCAGCCACCTACTCCGCTTGTGCCAAGAAAAACCTGTTGCCAAAAACCAAACCCCCTGCGCCAGGACCGTAAAAACGGCAAAGTGATGGGTATACAGAGCCATCAGGGCAAAAAGAGCATACCACCCCCATTTTTTAGCGACAAAAAAGTAAGTCGAGGCGGTGATGGCCAAGGCCAGCAAAGCATACATCCTCCACTCGAAGGCAAAACGAAAAAGAAAGGGCGAAAAGAAGACCACTCCTCCGGCCAAAAGCGCCTTAATTTTGTCTTTGTCAATCTCCTGCACAATTAACCCGGCAAAAATCGCTGTTCCGATCATCAAAAGCAGGGTCAAAGATCTAAGCGCCACCTCGCTGTAACCAAACAAATGCCCCCAGGCATACCCGACTAGGTAAAAAAGCGGCGGGGCGGTGTCTTTCATCACCACGGCCAGCATAGAAAAAAGGTTTTTTTGTACCGCCAGAGCCGAAAAAGCCTCGTCCCCCCACAAACTTTCCGTCATCAGGTTCATAGATTCATCATATCAGTCCGAGGCTGACTGTGTTTTAATTAAGTTGTGAAGAAGAAATCGGATCTTATTCGTGTTTTTAAATTGGCCCGCCCTTTTTGGGGCCGGATTTTCGGCATCTCCCTCCTGATCGTCGTCATGTCCAGTTTGCATCAACTCGATCCTTTTATCTACCGGTCTTTGGTCGACTTAGTTTCATCGGGCCAGACCACCTTCTTTTTGTTCGAAAAAACCACCTTTGCCGGTTTGGTTATCTTTTTAGTTATCCTCAAGGTTCTTTTGACCGTGATCAATAGAATTTCAATCTACAGCAGCTCACTACTTTCTAGCCGCCTCCGCCACTACCTCAGAGAAATTGGTTTCCGCCACCTCCTCGAGCTCTCTGTCAGCTATTTCAACCGCAATTCTTCAGGCAAGGTGATGAGCAAGATGACCCGGGGCACCGATGGTATCAGAAGTATTATTAGCAATTTTGGCATCCAATTCCTCCCTGGTGCAGTCACCGCCGTTATCTCGTTGTTTATCGTGATGAGAATCAGTTGGCAGATCGGCCTGGCCTCAGTCTTGGTTTTTATCCCCTTCTTCTATCTCCGCTTCATTCGTTACAAACAGTTAAGCAAGTTAGAAAAACGTCAGAACAAAATTTGGGATCGGGAATATGGCCACTTCTGGGAGGTGATCAGCAATATCCGTCTCGTCAAGACCTTTGCCACCGAACGCTATGAACTGAACAAATTTCGAAACGTCACCGGCAAGCTCTATCAAAACAATCTGAAAATGGAAGCGATTAATAACAAAGGTACCGGCGCTGATTTGCTGATCGACCTCTGGACTGCCGCTATTTACGCCTACATTTTCCACCTTGGCCTTACCGGCCAATATACCATCGGTGTCGTCATCCTTCTTGTTTCTTATGTCGAGATGATTAAACAACCTCTTTGGAACTTGAGTTGGATTTTCTGGGAGGTCAAGTATGCCATGATTGGTATTCGTGACTACCTTAAAATTCTGGACGAAAAATCCGACTTAACTGAAATTGACCAACCCGTCACCCCCTCCACCATCAGGGGCCTGGTTGAGTTTAAAAATGTTTGGTTCAAGTACCCCGAAAAAGACGGTCAGGATGTCTTTCATGGCGTCAGTTTCTCGGTCGAACCCGGCAAAACCCTGGCCCTAGTCGGAAGATCGGGCGTTGGCAAAACCACTATTGCCCACCTCCTGGTCCGCTTTTATGATCCCGACAAAGGTAGCGTTTTACTTGATGGCGTCGACCTTCGGAACCTATCTTATGATTTTCTTCATCGGGTTACCGGTCTGGTCATGCAGGATAGTCATCTTTTTGACGAAACTATCGCCGAGAATCTGCGCTATGGTAAGCCCAATGTATCCAGGGAAGAAATGGCAATCGCTTGCCAAGTAGCCAACGCCGATGAGTTCATCAAAAAACTTCCCCAAGGCCTTGACACTGTCATTGGCGAACGGGGCGTCCGCCTCTCCGGCGGGCAAAAACAACGCCTCTCCATTGCCAGGACCGTCCTCAAAAATCCCAAAGTCTTAATTCTCGACGAAGCTACATCCGCCCTCGATTCGCACTCCGAAATGCTCGTCCAGGATGCCCTTTGGAAACTAATCAAAGGCCGGACCACCATCATCATCGCCCACCGGCTGTCGACCGTCCAGAAAGCCGACGAAATTATTGTCCTCGACCAGAAAAAAATCGTCGAGCAGGGTAATCACGAGCAACTCTTAAAGAAAAAAGGCATTTACTCCTCCCTTCACGACATTCAAGCCGGCCAAGCAGGCAGACTCAAACGCTGGGACCTGGTTTCTTAGACCTTTTCGGTGATCCGGTATTCGATGTAGCGCCCCATCATCAGCCGCGTGTGGGCGTCAAGACCGGGGAGGGCAGTAAAAAAGAAACCGACTATCGGTAGCAATATAAATTCGAACGGAGACAAAATTCTTCTCCACAGAGGCAGACCAGCCACTTTTGGTTTGGATCGCCAGTCGACAAAGATCATGACAAAAAGACTGACCAGAGACAGGGTCAAAATAGCCGAAGAAACTTGCGGCAGAGTTTTTCCAATCACCGTCCTGCTGAAAGTTTCGTTTAGTAAGGGTGGTAAGGTCGCCCCCAGGGTCAGAACAAACCAGTTTACCGGCCAGAGGAAATGATCCTCGATCACCTTGAAGACCCTGATCGTCTTGTCCAAGAAAGGCGCCCGGGTGTCGAGGATGTATTGCTTGAGGATATAGGCATCATCACTCGCTCCCCAGGCCCAGCGTTTCACCTGTTCATAGGTATTAACGAAGGTACTCCAGAAACCGATCGACTCAGCCGCGTCGGCAAAAATCGGTAAGAAAATCGGTTCGACTTCGACTTCGCCGCCGGTGGCGAAATAAGCTTTGAAGAAAAGTCGATAGTCCTCGGGAATAACATCGGTATCCCAATTACCGATTTCCACCAACAGTTTCAAGCTCAAGGAATACGTTGAAAAGTTAATTAACCTGTCTGGTCGCATCAATAAACCCATATAGACCACGCTGGCGATACGATTGAAAACTCTCATCGGCCAGGCGATCTTCTCAATGTTGTTGTAGAACATGATCGCTCCCTGCCAGATTCTTCGGTACCGCGCCGGGTTATCTAGGAATTTGTAGGTCAACGCCGCAAAA
>DATDRC010000106.1:0-2341 GCA_035291985.1 Patescibacteria group bacterium | reverse complement strand
CGGTCAGATATTTAAGCAAGGAGGCGAAGAATCTGGCCATAGGCTTGTCGGGCGGTTGCATTGGCTTTGATTATCCCAAAAATGACATACCTTAGCAATGAACCGGCAAAAAAGATAAGTTTCACTAGCGGCAGCTGCCAGACAGGCTGGTGTTTCTGCCAGAAGTAAAGCAGGCCTTCGACCTCCTTGGTCAGAGCCAGATAACTCCCCCCCGAGGCTCCCCCAAGATGGATGATACTGGTGTGGGAATCATGAATCACTTTCTGGCCCAGCTTTTTGATCCGGTAACAGAGTTCGGTCTCTTCGGTGTACATAAAGATCCTTTCGTCAAAACCACCCGCGCGCCAAAAGGTCTTCGCGGGAATGATCATGAAAGCGCCGGTAACCCAGTCTGGTTTTTTTCTGGATGCATGGGGGTGAATCGAGTTGAGGAGGTGAGAAAAAGGTGGTACGTCGTCGATAAAGAACTGCCAGACAAAGAGCCTCGCGAGGTTGGGGAAATAGCCGCCCGATGGTTGATGACTGCCATCCTTGTTGGTTAAGTTACAGCTGTAAACACCGATGTTTTTGTCTTTTTTAATTTCAGCGAGACAGTGGGGCAGGTTATTTTCAACAAAAAGCGTGTCGGAGTTGAGGAAGAGAAGGTACTCCCCTTTCGCTTCCCTGGCCCCCAGATTGTTGGCCGGGCCGAAACCAATGTTGGCGGTGCTTCTGATGAGCTTGAAATTTTTGTGCCCCGGTTCGAACTTGGAGAGCATTTCGACCGAACTGTCGGAGGAAGCGTTGTCGACAACGATTACTTCATAATCAATGCCCGAGGTGAATTGATAAAGTGAGGTCAGACAGGCCAGGGTTATCTCCTTGGTGTTGTAGTTGACGATAATGACGGAAAGGTCAATCTTATTTTTCATGTCAGGGAGCGTCTTAAGGACAGATAGACAGCGTAGAGGCTGGGGAACATTAGGGTCCAGACGATGACCCGTCCTGCCTCACTGGAGTAGACCGGGCGCAGGGTTACCTTGATCGGGTAATACTGCCCGTGAAGGTACATCTTCTCCTGTTCCCGCCTCCAACCGTCGATCATGGGCGAAAGGGCGGGATCAAAAACGTTTATAAACATTGTTTCGCGCAAGGGGTGGATGACTTCTTCAAGATAGTAACTCCGAAGCTGATCGCGGACGAATTCCCCGACCTCTTCGGGGCGGTAATTGAGACGGTACTGCAAAAGTTTACCCAGAGGAGGAGGCAGGGAGAACTTCTGCTGGAGTTCACCCAAAATTGACGGGCGATTGTTGCGAAAAGTGTAGTAGGCGGCCTGGTCGGGATTCTGGACGGTGTCGCCAGGCTCATCCGAGCGGGCAGAGTCAGCCAGGGCTGGCAGGGTTGGGGTCGGCAGGGTCAAGTAATGTAGGCCGACTAAGTAAACAAAGAAAGCAGCGATAACTAAAAGGTTTTTCATTGAAAAAGGCGGGGACGGCCCAAGCGATAATTGAGATTCTTGATTTCCCGTTGGCCGATTTCTTTGGCCGGGACGCCGCCAACGATCGCTTTTTCGGGGACGTCGCGGGTGACGACGGCGCCGGCGGCCACGACCGCGCCGCGGCCGATAGTAACACCGGGCAGAATGATCACCCGGGGACCGATGAAGACGTAGTCACCGATTTCAACCGGTTCTTCGATGGCCTTCATGCTTTCGTCGGTCAAGTCATGCTCGGAGTTGTAGATCATGACCTGGCTGGCAATATCGACATGACTGCCGATCCTTAGGGGTGCCCGACCGTCAAGGAAAGCGTGGTCCCCCACCAGGCTGTCTTCACCGATAGTGATTTTCCCGGGTAGATAGAAGCGGGCGCCCATATGGAGAGTACTGCCCTTGCCTATCTTCATACCACAGAGGCGGTAGAAAAAGTTTCTGACCGAGTGGAAGGGAAGGTAGCCTACTCCCCAGAGAAAATAAAGCTGCCCGTCGAGAAAGTAGTTGTAGAAACGGACAAAGATTTTTTCAAAGGCGGTGCCGTAGGCCAGCTTTTTGTTATCCTTGTCAACAAAATGGATTCCCCCACCGCCGATCGAGAGATTAGATATTCTCATTAACTCGATTCTACCAAACTTTTAGGCAATTAAGCTTTTCACTAAATCAATGATCAGTTCCTTTTCCGCGGACGGACTAACAGCGACGAGAAGCGCCAAGGCAACCAGCGCATTATCGTTGATCTTTCTTTCCCCGCTGGGTCGATATAGATAGCTATTTTGATCTAGAAAAGTAATGAATAACATCGAACCAACACGTTTGTTACCATCTAGGAAAGGGTGATCTTTGATGGTCAGATAAAGAAGATTG
>DATDRC010000105.1:0-10296 GCA_035291985.1 Patescibacteria group bacterium | reverse complement strand
CGAACTTATATTCCGTCTCCTTACTCAATTCGTGTTCAGTCGTTTCCCGGGCCATGAGAAGTAGTATACAGATAAGGTTTAGCGGACGAATTGGCGTTCCTTACGGACAATCTTCCTGGGGCCTTTTTTGATCTTCTTTATTTTTTCCGGTTTGTCGGCTTTGGCGACCTTGTTCTTGGCCGGCTGGTCTTCTCTTTCCGGTCGCTCGCCCCCGGCCTTTTTGACGACCACCTCGGTTTCTGTGCCCTCAGAAGCGCCTTTGACAAAGAGGCCTTTGACCTTGGTCGCCTTCTTGCCGGTTCTGTCCCGAAGGAAGTAGAGCTTGGCGCGGCGGACGTCGCCTTTTTTCTTCACCTCAACTTTGGTGATGGTGGGAGTCGCGATGGGGAAAATCTTTTCGACGCCAATGTTATTGCTGGCAATGCGGCGGACGACGAACGACTTCAGGCCGGCGTGACCGCGAATGGCGATGACGATACCTTCGAAAATTTGAGTTCTGGTTTTGTCGCCTTCCGCAAAAGTTTGGTGGACCCGAATGGTGTCCCCAATGGCGAAATTGACGTCTTGCCAAGTAACTTGATTTGCCATACGGGTGGTATTTTAGCAGATTGAGGCTGGGAACGCCATCCTTACGGTTTCACCTGGGAGGAATCCCGAGTACGGGCTACCATCCCAGGAGAAACTTCTAGGCCAGAAGGCGATTGATTTTGTTGGCCAGAACCTGGCTGTATTTGACGGTAAAGGGCAAGCTAATCCGTTTCGGTTCACCGCCATTGGGGATGACGACGACAATGCGGTCGGCGCCGGGGGTTTGTTTAAGAAGTTGATTAATCTGCTGGAGGGTTTCTTTGGGAGTACCGCGGGGAATATCGATCTCAAACAGGTCACCTTCGGGGGCGGGAGCATTGGTGTCAATGGCCTCTGCTTTCTCGACCAGGAGGGAGAGCTTTTCTTCTCGGTTGTCGATTCGACCGCTGACCAGAAGGGCTTTATCGACTAGCCAAAGATCGGTAGTAGCGAGGTAAAGTTTGGGGAAAACGACGAGGTCGATGGCGGCCGTATCGTCTTCCAGAGAAGCGAAACACATCCGGGAGTTGTTTTTCTTGGTATTGATGGCCCGGACCGAGGCGAGGACGCCGGCGAGAGTGACCATTTGACCGATGTGGAAGGCGGGATCGAGTTGAGAAACTTTGTGAGTAACGCGGTGAGCGACCACTTTGATGACATTTCTAACCGGATGGTCGGTGAGGTAAATACCCAGGAGGGCCTTTTCCGTTTTGAGCAGTTCGGTGAGCGGCATTTGGGGTACGTCAGGAAGCCTATCGATCATGGCCTGGGGCGGTGATTCTCCGCTGGTAAGGGCTTCAAATAGACCACTCTGGCCGGAATTTTTTTCTCGGGCGGCGGCGACCGATCTGTTTCGAATTTCGCTGTAACCGGCCAGAAGCGCCGCCCGGTGGCCAAAACGGTCCAGCGCCCCGACGCCAATTAAGGACTCGATCACTTTTTTGTTCACCTTTTGGAGGTCAGCCCGGGACATAAAGTCAGTTAGAGACCCAAAAGGGCCATCTTCCCTGGCGGTAAGAATGGCGCCAATGGCCGCGCCGCCGACATTTTTGATAGCCGAGAGGCCGAAACGGATGGCCTTGCCTTCATCTTTGGCCCGGCCTTTTTTGAGGGCACTTTTCTTATCAATGTCGACAATGGTGAACCCAGTTTCCGATTCGTTAATATCAGGTGGCAGAATCATGATACCAAGACTGTGACATTCAGCAATGGCCTCGATGAGCTTATCGGTGTTGCCCGATTCGGCGGTCAAAAGAGAGGTCATGTATTCGACCGGATAGTTCGCTTTGACATAGCCCGTCCAGTAGGCGACAATGCCGTAGCTGGCGGCATGGGCTTTGTTGAAGCCGTAGGCGGCAAAGGTTTCAATTTGTTTCCAGAGATCTTCTGCTTTTTCCCGGGTCAGGTCATTGGTGACGCAGCCGTCAACAAACTTGGTATGCTGTTTCTCCATTTCCTCGGGAATCTTCTTGCCGATGGCTTTCCTTAACTTGTCGACCTCTTCCCAGTTATAGCCGGCCAGATCAATCGCGGTATACAAAACGTCATCCTGATAGGTGAGAATGCCATAACTACTGGCGAGAAACTTTTCCATCCGGGGATCGAAGTACTTGACCAGTTTGGGATTATGTTTTCGAGCGATATATTCCGGAATGAAAGCGATTGGCCCCGGGCGATACAGGGCGACCATAGCCATGAGGTCATCGATCCGTTCCGGTTTCAGTTCGACCAGATATTTGGTCATGCCGGAGGAGGCAAATTGGAAAACGCCGAAAGTATGGCCGGCGGCGAGCATGGCGTAGGTTTTTTGGTCGTCCAGGGGGACTTCTTTAATCTTGATATCGACGCCGCGGAGCTTTTTAATAATGGTGATGGCGTTGGCCAGAATGGAGAGGTTTCTGATGCCGAGAATATCCAATTTGATCAGGCCGACGTCCTCGCAGGCGTGCATTTCGTATTGGGTGATGATATTGTTGCCGCCCCCCGGTTCCAGCTGTAAGGGAGTGAATTTCGTTAGGGTGTCGGGGGCGACGACGACACCGGCAGCATGGACGGAAATATGGCGTTTGTTGCTTTCAACTTTCTGGGCCAGATCGAGAAGTTTTTTAACTTCCGAATCACTTTCTTTAACTTGGCGTAATTCCGGAGTGGTGTCGAGAGCTTTCTTGATGGTCATGGGGAAACCCTGACTGCCTTCGGGCACAATCTTGGCGATTCGGTCAACGGCGCTATAGGGTAGACCGAGAACGCGGCCGACGTCGCGGACGGCGGCCCGGGCTTTCATGGTGCCAAAGGTGCAGATCTGGGCGACCCGATCGTCACCATAGGTCTCCTTTAGCCAACCGATGAGTTCGTCGCGGCGGTCGTCAGAAATATCAAGATCAATATCGGGGGGTGAGGGTCGAAAAGGGTTTAAGAAACGTTCAAAAGGAAGATTGAAACGCAGGGGGTCGACGGTGGTAATGCCGCAGCAGTAAGAAACGAGGGAACCGGCGGCCGAACCTCTGGTATTGGTATAGATGCCAACCTGGTTCGTGTGGCTGACAATCTTATGGAAAAGGAGAAAATAAGGGGAGTAGCCTTTTTTGTCGATGACTTCCAGTTCGTAGTCGAGGCGTTTGCTGACTGTCTCGTCCAGGTCCTGGCCAAAAAAATGATGAGCGCCATCGTAGGCTAGTTTCCGGAGCGCTTGACTGGGGGTTAGTCCAGCGGGTAAATCGAATTTGGGAAAGAACCATTGACCCAGCGTGATCTTGATATCCACTTGATCGGCGATAAGCTGGGTGTTAGCAATGGCCTCCGGTAAATCGGCGAAGTCTTTCTCCATCTCCTCGCTACTTTTGAGATAGAAGTCCGGAGCGTCAAGGTAACGCATCCGGGCAATGTCGGCGATCTGTTTGCCGGTTTGGATACAAACGATGGCGTCTTGAGCCGGAGCGTCATCGCGGTCGACGTAATGGCTGTCATTGGTGGCGATGAGGGGTAAGCCCAGATCGCGACTTAGTTTGATGAGACCATCCTCGCCAACCTTACATTCCTGACCATGATTAAGGAGCTCGTTTTTGACCGACTCGGGAATGCCCTTGGCGGCGGCAAATTTTTCATAGGGGTGGCGTTGGAGTTCGATGAAGGTCTTGTCGGAACCGAAGATTTGTTCCAGTTCAACCAGTTCCTTTTTGGCGGCGGCGTAGCTATCGTGTAGCAAAAGTCTTTGGACCCGGCCGGCGGGACAAGCAGTAGTGACGGCAATGCCCCGGTGGTATTTTTCAAGAACTTCTTTGTCGATACGGGGTTTGTAATAAAAGCCTTCGGTTTGGCCAATGGTGACGATCTGCATCAGGTTTTCGTAGCCTTCGTTGTTTAGGGCAAGGAGTAAGAGATGAAAAGCGTCTTGTCTCTTTTTGTCGAAGCGACTTTCGGCGGCTATATAAAGTTCACAGCCGATGATCGGTTTGATGTCTTTGTTGATCGCCTCCTTATAAAACTCAATCGCGCCATACAAAGCTCCGTGATCGGTTATAGCCAGGGCGCTTTGGCCGTGATCTTTGGCGCGGGCAACCAGCTTTTTGATTTTTGACAGGCCATCAAGGAGTGAGTTTTCCGAGTGGACATGAAGGTGGGTAAAGTTACTCATCTACAACAGTCTAGCGTTTTCACTTTAGTTTATCGACTAGCAGAGCGGAGATAGTTTTGGCGTCGGCACCTTTGGCGGTGCGCCTGACCTGACCAATCAAAAAACCGAGAACGGTTATCTTGCCTTTTTTGTAGTCCTCGACAACTTGGGGATTTTCCATTAGGACTTGGTCGATTAGCGGGGCTAATTTGGCGGCGTCGGTTTCTCCGATTTGAGTTAGCCTGGTAAATTGAGGTTCAATATCGGCCGCTAGATCAATCTTTTTGTTGACGATCAGGCTGGCCAGTTTGGCTTGGTCAAGACCGCTGTTGGCCCTAAGTGCCGCGAGGGCGGTTTTATCTTTGCTTAAGATTTTGGCATCATTCATTTTGACCCCGAGGGCGATCAACTGGGCAATGATGGCGTCGGGAAGTTGGGGGAGCGTTTTTTTAATTTTTTCGACCACAGAAGGGCGAATGACCAGCGGCGGAATATCCGGTTCAGGGAAGTAGCGATAGTCTTTGGCTTCCTCCTTCAGCCGCTGGGGGAAGGTAATTTTCTTGACGCTGTCGTAGCCGCGGGTGGTCTTGTTACTTTTGGTTTTTTCTACCCCTGTTTTTTGCCATTCACTTAGCTGTCGTTTGATTTCGTATTCGAGGGCGGTGACGGCAAAATTAAAAGAGTTAATATTTTTCAATTCAACCAGGGGGGTGAAATGGCTGGCGACATTGAGGTTGACGGTCGGCTCAAGACGCATCTGACCCTTTTCCATATCGGCGGTAGTGACGTCAAGCTGCCTGACGATGGCGTGGATTTTTTTGAGGTACTCTTTGGCTTCTTCCGAAGAGGAAAGATCCGGCTCGGAAACGATCTCAACCAGGGGGACGCCGGAACGGTTAAAGTCGACGAGAGAAACTTTTTCACTACCGATGGTTGTATGTTGCAGTTTGCCGGTATCTTCTTCGAGGTGGACCCGGAGAATACGGATTTTTTTACCAGAGTCGAGGGTGAGGTAACCATCGTGACAGAGCGGTTGATCATATTGGCTGATTTGATAGCCCTTGGGCAGATCGGGATAAAAATATTGTTTGCGGTCAAAGTGGTTATTTTCATTGACTTCACAGTTGAGGGCGAGACCAATCTTGATAGTATCTTCGATCGCTTGTTTATTTGGAACCGGCAGGGCGCCGGGAAGGCCGAGACAAACCGGACAGGTTTGACTGTTCGGGCTCTTGCCAAAATGGTCGGCCGGACAAGCGCAAAACATCTTGGATTTGGTGGTCAGTTCGACGTGGACCTCGAGGCCGATGATGGGGGTGACTTTATTTTCCATGGAGGGTTTTCTCGAAATGATAGGCGAGATTAAGGAGTTTTTCTTCGGTATACTGAGCCGTCAAAAACTGAATACCAAGCGGTAGATTTTCCTTGGTCTTGCCGGTCGGGAGGGCGATGCCGGGCAGGCCAGCCAGGTTGGCGGTGACGGTGTAGACGTCAGCCAAATACATCGCCAGGGGGTCGGCTGTATTTTGGCCGAGTTTGAAAGCGGGGGTGGGAGAGGTGGGCGAGAGAAGGGCATCAACTTCCCCGAAAGCCTGGTCGAAATCCTGGCGGATGAGGGTCCTGACCTGCATGGCCTTGAGGTAGTAGGCGTCATAGTAGCCGGCGGAGAGAGTGTAGGTGCCGATCATAATGCGCCGCTTGGCCTCGTCCCCAAAACTAGCGCGAGCATTACCATAACGGATGCCGTCATAGCGGGCCAGATTACTACTGACCTCTGAGGGTTGAACAATGTAGTAGACGGCGATGCCATATTTGGTGTGCGGTAAGGAGATCTCAATTACCTCGACTCCCATCCTGGCGAGGATTGCCTTGGCCGCTTCAAGACTACTAAGGACATCCTTGTCGGTTAAACCCTCCAGGTACTCACGGGCGATGCCGATCTTGAATTTTTTTGGCAGGGGTTGGTCTAAAAGTTTGGTATACGTTGGTACCGGTAAATCGGTAGTGCTGGCGTCGTAGGGATCTTTGCCAGCGGTGATTTCCAAAACGGCAGCGGCGTCATAAACGTCATGGGTCAGGTGACCGATTGAGTCTAAGGAACTGGCCATGGCGACTATGCCGTAGCGGCTAACCCGGCCATAACTGGGTTTCAGGCCGACGACGCCGCAGAAATTGGCGGGCTGGCGAATGGAGCCGCCCGTATCGGTGCCGGTCGCAAACGGAAGGAGATCGGCGGCAACCGCCGCGGCTGAGCCCGATGAAGAACCACCGGGAACGTAATCCAAATTATGGGGATTTTTGGTCGGACCAAAATCGGAGTTTTCACCCGAAGCGCCGTGGGCCCAGGCATCACAGTTGAGTTTGCCCAGGGTTATGGCACCTGCGGCCTCGAGCTTTTTGACTACTGTCGAGGAGTATTGGGGAATATAATTAGCGAGGACTTTGGAGCCGGCGGTAGTCTTTAGGCCGCGGGTTAAGAAAATGTCTTTGTGGCCAACGGGGATGCCGAAGAAGGGTTTCTTGGTAAAAATATCCGGGTCATGGGCAATGACCGCATCGGCTTCTTTGGCTTTTTCTTTAGCTTCAGCGGCGGCGACGGTTAAAAAAGCATTTAGTTCCCCATTGCGCTGGTCAATTTTAGTAAGATAGTCGGCAACAACCTCGGTGACCGAGATTTTTTTGCTGGCCAGGTCGGTAGTTAACTCGTGAATTGTCTTTGGCTGGTCCATTTTAGTCATTATCAATAACGGCTTTGACGACGAACATGTTTTTTTCGACTTTGGCTGACTGACCAAGCGCTTCTTCTTGATCAAGGACCCGGTTGTCAGCGATGGTATCTTCACGGGTGACATTGTTGAGGTTGTTGACCGCCGCGGTGGGGACGACTTTGTCGGTAGCGACTTGTCCCAGTTGGTCGATGTAAGCGAATATTTCAGCCAGTTGGGGGGTAAATTTTTCGATTTCGGAATCAGTCAGGCTAAGGTTGGCCAGTTTGGCCACCTTGGATATTTCTTCCCTGGTGATTTTCGACTTAGTCATTGATTTTTATTTTATCTTAAGTTTCGACTAGCAGGCGATTGGCGACCGGATTAGAACAAACCCCAATCTGCGCCCGCACCTTCTTCCATCAACTCGGGGCCCCACATTTCCAGCCCCATTTCAATGGTGGTCGGTACGCCGACTGCCGTTTGAGTTTTCTGGCGCGTTTCTTCCATGATCGCCGGGCCATGGGGACAAAAGGGCGTGGTGAGGATCATGGTGATCATGGCCCTATCCGACTCCACGACCACGTTTCGAATGAGCCCCAGCTCGATAATGTTCAACCAGAATCCGGGGTCTATCACCTCCCGTAGAGAATCGCGCACTCGTGTGGCCAGTTCCGGATTGGAGGAGTCGACCTCCCAGGTTATAGCCCGAGGCGTTTCGGATTGCTCAATGGTAATTGGGGTTTTAGCCATTGAGTGTTATTTTAGCGCATTTAAAGAATCTGGTCGTCGATCACTCCGGAAAAGATGATTTCCAACCACAAGTTAGTCAGAAAGTGACCGCTTTTTGTTCGGGGATGGAACTCACCGTTGAGGATTTGGGTTTCAGTTTTTTCGACGGCGGGGGGACGCCTTTCCAGGTCGACGAAGTTATAAAGAAGGCAGTAAAGTAGCCAGGCCTTTTCATTTCTCTCCAAATCCAGTCCGTCTTTTTCCAGGAGGTCGAGAAGATGGGCGGCGGTCATTTTCGTCCGGGGATCGGACCAACCCCGAGAATCGAGTCTGGCTAGACGGAACAAACAAAAGGATGGGTCGATGTCGCCTTCGGCAATCAGTTGGCGAATATTGGCGGCATAGGCGGATAGTTCGGTGGCGATGGTTGATTCCAGAAGGATGGCGGCGGTTTCCGGTGTTAGCTTCGGCATGGTTAACTGCGCAAGGCTTTGATCCTCTCGGCAACGGGGGGGTGGGTATTAAAAAGACCGGCAAACCAACCAACGGCATCGTGACGGTTTTTCAAGGGGTTAACGATATAGAGATGGGCTGTCGCCTTGTTGGCCGCTTCGAGCGGTTCTTTGTCGGCGGCAAGTTTTTCGAGAGCGCTAGCCAAACCTTCAGGGTATTTGGTTAGAGTCGCTGAGGAGGCGTCGGCCAAAAACTCGCGCCGGCGGGAGATAGCGAGCTGGATCAGCTGGGCAATCAGAGGCGAAAGAAGAGCCAAAACTAAACCGATTAAGATAAAGACCGCCTGAAGTTGACCGGCGTCGTCACGGTCGCGTCGGCGACCACCATAAAAACTAAAGCGGAGTAAATAGTCGGCCAGGAGCGTAACGACGCCGATCAAAATAGTAACAATACCCATCAGTCGAATGTCATAGTTTTTGACGTGGGAGAGTTCGTGGCCGATCACTCCTTCAAGTTCGGTTCGGTTGAGTTTGGCGAGAATACCGGTCGTGGCGACCAGGGCGGCGTGTTTCGGATCGCGGCCGGTGGCGAAAGCATTCAGGGCGGTATCTTCGATGACGTAGAGAGCCGGCAGCGGAATATGGGCGACGAGACTTAGGTTTTCGGTAACGGTGTAATAGTCGAAATGTTCGCTCCGTTTGGCCGGTTTGGCACTCGAAAGCGACAGGACGATCCGGTCAGAGTAATAGTAACTGGCGAAACTGGCGAGCCCCGAGAAAATCAGGGCGAAGCCGACAAAATCCAGACCATAACCAAGGGCAGAGCCGATGAAATAGGCGGAAACGGTGATAAAAGCAATAAAACCGACAATCACCAAGTTGCTTTTGAATTTATTGGCATCAACCAACTCGTAGTAGTTCTTCATCTAAATCTAAAGAGAAACCTTTTGGTCTTTGGTCTCATCTTCACTGACAGCTAGGTGGGCGCCTTTGGTTGGGGTGGTTAGACCAGCTTCGGCTTTGAAGCCGAACGTGCCGGCGACCAGATTGCTCGGGAAAGTGACCAGTTTGGCATTAAAGTCGGCGGAAAGATCGATCAGGACACGGCGGGCATAGGTCAGTTTGTCGGTGGTGTCGCGGAGTTCGTCCATGAGACGGCTGACCACTTTTTCCGCCTTCAGCTCCGGATTGCTTTCCACCAGGACCTGCAGCTTGGGTAAAAGGGCGGAGAGTTTATCGGCGGCCTGATCAACCTTGACCAGATCACGCCCCGTCCCGGCGGCCTCAACCGCTTTTCGGGCATCGGTTAGGGCTTTGTAGATGTCTTTCTCGTGTTTGAGATAGGCCTTGGCCGAGGTTTCGAGGTTCGGGATGAGATTAGATTGCCGCTTCAGCTGGTTGCCGATTTCCTGAATACTAGCTTTGATGCGGGTGAGGGTAGTCTGGAGCCAGTTGTAGACGGAAACAACATAGAAACTAATCAGGACAACAACGATTAAGAGAACGAGTGGTAATGACATCTTGGTTTTATTTTAACACTTTTTTCAAATCGGGCAAGTCGAGCGTGTTAATGACGTCGCTCTTCCGGCACCAACCCCGTCTGGCCGTCCAAACGCCGTACTTCATGAAATCCATATTGGCAACCTGATGACTGTCGGTGTCGATGATGACCTTGACGCCGCTTCTGACCGCCATCTTGACCAGATCATCGGGTAGGTCGAGCCGATCGGGGGCAGCGTTGACTTCCAACACTTTTGAATTAGCTTGGCAAAAGTTAATGACTTTTTCCCAATCGACGTCGATTCCGGGCCGGTCGTTTAGTTTCCGGGCAGTCGGGTGGCCGAGAATTAGCGCTTTGGGGTGACTTAGGGCTTTAAGGAGACGATTGGTATTTTCTTCTTTGGGCAGATCGAAGGCATTATGGACCGAGACGATAGCATAGTCGAGATCCGGCAATAATTCGTCCTCCAGAGCCAGTTCGCCATCACTTCTAATATCAATCTCTAGGCCGATGAACAGCTTAGGAATGTTTGTTTTCACACGATTTTCATATTCTTGATATTGAGTAAATAAATACTTCTTTCGCGCTTCGATGATTTTTTTCTTATCGGACACCGATAAATCGCGTTTCGGATTATGGTCGCTGACACCCAGATAGTCATAGTGAAGGCTCCTGGCTTGGTCTAAATATTCCGCTAACTTACTTCGGCCAATGTCGTGGCTCGAT
>DATDRC010000104.1:0-7250 GCA_035291985.1 Patescibacteria group bacterium | reverse complement strand
CTCGACCTTCATTCCGGCAAACTCTCCGGTGTTCTCGATCATCCGGCCGCCAAAATCAATTACCTGTATCAGGGGCAGATCATGTCGCATTCCCATTTCATAGTCCGCCATATCGTGGGCTGGGGTGATCTTCACCGCCCCGGTTCCGAATTCGGCATCTACCATCGGGTCGGCAATCACCGGAATCGTTCTCTCGGTCAGAGGCAGCCGGATCATCTTCCCAACTAAATTCTTATACCGGCTATCTTCCGGATTGACTGCGACTGCCGTATCGCCAAGCATCGTTTCCGGTCTAGTTGTCGCTACCACCACCTCGCCGCCGTCAACCAGGGGATACTTAATGAAATACAACTTGCCTTCTTTCTCCTCGTACTCCACTTCCAGCTCCGAGTAACTCGTGCCGCACTTGACGCAGTAATTCACCAGCCGCTCGCCGCGATAGACCAAACCGTCTTTATGTAGCTTTTCGAAGGTGTTCAAAACGAACTCGACGACGTCTTCATCCAGGGTAAACTTAAACCTCTCCCAATCGGCGCTCGCCCCCAGTCTTTTCATCTGCTGGACAGACACTCCTGAAAACTCGGCCACATAATCAGAAATCATTTGGTACAAAGTTTTTCGGTCAAAGTCATACCGGCTCTTGCCTTGTTTGGCTAGCTTCTTTTCGAAAACATACTGGGTTTCAATCCCGGCGTGATCGGTACCGGGTAGCCAGAGCGCCGCCTCACCCTTCATCCGGTGATAGCGGATCAAGATGTCTTCGATTGTTACAAACATCGTGTGGCCAACGTGCAAAGGGTCACTAGCGTTCGGCGGCGGCATGATAATACAGAAAGGCTTTTTTGTCGGCTTGCCGCGCCCTGCTTCAGCGTAGGTGGGGGCCGCAAACACCCCGCTCTTCTCCCACGCCGAAATTATCTTGTCCTCGTATTGTTTGTGATCGTAATTCTTCTCCACGAACTTATTTTACCTCAATGCCAATCCTTGGTTTGAAAAAGCGACCGATCAGATCGGAAGCCCCTGGATCTCTTTCATAAATATCCGGGCCCAGCTTTTATTTGTCTCCAACGACGCCGCCCTTCTATCCCTAGTACCCAAATCATTTAAAAAGTTTGCGCCATAGCCGATATCGACCAAGTAAAGCTCGCCCTGATATCCAGTCGCTGTTTTGTCTAAGACCAACATGTAATTGTCATCATTCAACTCCATCCCCTCTCCGCCGTCATATGCCTTACTGGCAATATCTTCAATGTTCCTACCTAGCTCATCCAAATTTTGAATTTGACTGGGGCTGATACCATGCCCCCCAAGCAAGTGATGGCGGTCAACTAATATCCTCTTTCCACCCCGAGACAAGTCAGTCGCTATTAGCGTATTGGTTTCTTTGTTAAATCTAAAGGTCGGTAATACCGGCAAACCCCTTTCTTTAAGCCAATGGTATTTTGCCATCACCTTTTCGATATCAATATCGCTAATATCAATTGTCTTAGCGAACAACCTGCCAAATTTTCTCTCTTTACCACCTTGACCGGTGACAACAGCTTCACCTAAATACTTGGGGCCTTCGCGTCCGCCTCGAACGACCGTGTCAGTGGTGATCCGCACCTTACTTTTAGATGTGCCTCCAACTCTTTTAGAAAACTCGCCTTGGATTTCCGACATACAGCAATTCTATCTTATCCCCAGTCCCGGATCCGGTCGTAGTTTTAAAGGGTCAACATAATTGGGTCGAAGTAGGGCACAGGCGGCGATCATTGCCGCGTTATCGGTGCAGTACTCCAAATTCGGGCAGAAAAATTCTTTTCCAGCTTCTTTGACTGCTCGCGCCAAACCTTCCCGCAGTGTTACGTTGGCCGCCACACCGCCGGCCAATAGCACGCTTTTCGGCTGGAACTGTTCGACCGCCTTCATTGTTTTCTTGATCAGGACATCGGCGACTGCCTGATTAAATTCACGGGCCAGTGCGTTTATAAGCCCTGGGTTTTCGGAAAGCCTTTCCCCGTTCTGTTCTATGACTTGGGCTAATGCCGTCTTCAAGCCCGAAAAACTCATCTCCAAATTCGCTTCGTGAATCATCGGCCGCGGCAATTTCATCTCAGTAGGCAATTCTTCGCTTGACTGTCCCGCCGCTTTTGCCACCATCGGGCCGCCGGGATAAGGAAAGCCCATCGCCCTCGCCGCCTTATCAAACGCCTCTCCCGCCGCATCATCGCGAGTTCCACCGACCCACTGCCACCTAGTCAGACTTTCCAAATACATTAGATCGGTATGCCCGCCCGATACAACCAAGGCCACCGCCGGAAATTCAGGTGTCTTTTCTCCAATCCAATTTGCAAAAACGTGCGCCACCATATGATTGACGGCAATCAATGGTTTTTTCCAGGCCATCGCCAACGCCTTGGCCGTTTCCACCCCAATCAGCAAACTGCCAATCAACCCTGGCCCCCGTGTCACCGCAATTGCCTCAATCTCTCCAGTTTTTATTTTCGCCTGCGCAATCGCCTCGGAAATAACCGGAATTATGGCGGCAATTTGTTCCCTGGCCGCAATCTCCGGGATCACCCCGCCGTATTTGGCATGCATCTCCGCACTACTCGCCTTTACGTCACTCAAAATTTTAACCGCCATCGACTCGCCAAAGCTGACAGCGACGGCGGCCCCCGTCTCATCACAAGTTGATTCAATTGCCAAAACCATCAT
The DNA here is from genome assembly GCA_035291985.1 of Patescibacteria group bacterium. Classification (GTDB taxonomy): domain Bacteria; phylum Patescibacteriota; class Microgenomatia; order UBA1400; family MFAQ01; genus 2-01-FULL-50-23. The sequence goes on along the minus strand of DATDRC010000104.1, from coordinate 4,550 downwards.
GCTTAGTTGCTGGCGGTCAACTGGCCGGTACCGCGTAAATAAACCGCCGCCCAGGGACGATAAGTCGAGGTAAAGGTTCTATCTTGAAGAGTTTCTCCGCCCCTCACTACTTTGTAGTCAAACGACACCTTCGCTCCCGTGGCGCTCCAGTCAACTTGCTTTAAGGTACCCACCGGCAGTGTCGGATCATCCTGATACACCGTCGCTAACGCGGGACTTTGGGAATAGATTTTTGGCGCTGAAATTGTCGCCAGTCTGCCATCATCGGTACCATAGATCTCGTATCTCATCGAGAAGTTCTTCGCGTCCACCTTTGTTTGAATAAGGATGTGGCCCGGTGTGTCATTGACAAATTTCAGATCGGTGCTTGGGAAAAAAACTGTCGCATCATAGCCCGGCCCCATATCCTGCTCATAGTAGCCGACTCGATAAGCATGCGCCTTTCGCTCGACGATAGGCAACCCGGCGTTGAGTATCGCTCGGAAGAGAGTGGTTGAGACCTGGCAGACACCACCACCATCCCCCAGGACCGTTCTCCCTTCCGAAATCACATAGGCTTCCCGATAACCGGTTACCTTCGAAACATCGCCTATTGTCGCCCCCAATGAAAATGTTTCACCCGGAGCCACCAAAGCCCCATTCAATCTGCTTGAAGCCAGCGTCAGATTGTGAACCCGGTTTGGAATTGAGTGGGCAAACTTCGAGGTCCCCACCCCGATCAGGGTTTTTATCCCCAGGTTGTTAATATCACCCGCCTTGATTTTCGCCTCCGTCACCGTTACCGGCAGTTCCATTTCCGACTTCTTTGCAAAGGCGATTGTTTCCGCCAGTTTCTGTTTGAAAACTGCCTCCTCAATCGCGACCCCGTTTACTTCCGGAGAAAATTCAATTACTTTGCCGTTCTCGAAGTTAAAGACGGCGTTCTTCGCCTCCGTTTCCACTTCGGGCTTAACTGTGGCGAGCAGAATGTCCGCCTCCTCGAAATTGATCGGCGCCGCCGTCAGACTTAGTAATTTCAAAATCTGTTTCGTCGCCAGGGTGTAGCTGTAGTCTTTGTAATACAACCGCAAGCTCTTGTCCTTCCAGTTTTTGGCGCTCTCCAGGGCTTGATTTACTCGATTCGAATCAATCGCCATAGAATCAACCACCGTTTTTACTTCGATTGTCTGCTCTCCGGGCAAGCGCAGGGCAGCCGCCAAGCTCTTCCGCAAACCCTCCTCGTCCACCATCAGTCCATCCACCCCCGTTTCCACTTTTACCTCGCCAGCTTCATCAAGATAGATCGCCGCTGCTTTCCCTGCCTGATTAATTTCTCCGCCTGCTCTGGTAATTATTCCCTCGACCGCGTCCACGTCATAATCAGTCGGTAACTCGATCGGGATCGGTTCCAAAAACATCGCTACCCGCTCACTGATTTTTGTTAGGGGATTGCCGCTTCTCCCCAGGTTCCAGGCCTGTTCTGCCACCCAGTCAAAGTCGTAACTAACCCGCAATGTTGCCGTATCAGCCAGCGTTCTTTCCCGGTAAACCACCTTCACCCTGTTGGGGTTGGCAGTAAAAGCGGTCGCCAACCTCTGCCTCGCCGCTTCCTTGTCCATATTCGAGACTTCAATTCCGGAAATGACAACCCGCGGCAAAATGACTTTGTCATAAGCCAGCTGATAGGCCACCATTACACAAACAACCAAAAGTAAGGCCACACTCACCAGCCAACCGATCGTCTGAAACAATCTCTGCATGAACTCCATCATAACCCACTTTCTCATTATCTTGGTATACTTGAATGTGCATGGCCAACGAATTTCCCTTGCCCGCCCCACTCCCGGGACCCGACGCCGGTTTACCACCGGCTCCTAGTGCCCCACTACCTCCGCCCGAGGAAAACCCGGCTATTCCGCCGGCCTATCAGTCACCCCAACCGGTAGCCGCTCCCCCGGTTAAATCTTCACCCTTCAGGTTCCTTACCCCCATCCTCATCGGTTTGGTCGTCATCGGCATCCTTGTTTTTGTCGGCAGCCGGATCTTCGCCTCCCTTCGGCCAAAGACCTCGGTTAGTACCCGGACCGAAGCGATTACCATCAACTATTGGGGTCTTTGGGAGACGAGTAATATCATGGCCCCGGTCATTACTGCTTTTCAAGCCGCCAATCCGAATATCAAAGTCAATTACCAGCTCCAGTCTCATCAAGACTATCAGGATCGACTCCAGACTGCCTTGACCGGAAACACCCCCCCCGACGTCGCTCGGATTCACTCTACCTGGCTGCCCATTTTCATCGGTAACCTCTTTCCGGCCTCGGCCAACACCGTTTCCGCTACCGAAATCCAAACCAACTTTTACCCGGTCGTTGCCAACTCCGTCATCGTCAATAACCAGGTCTACGGTGTCCCGATGAACTCTGACGGTTTGGTTCTCTATATCAATACCAACATGCTTCGCCAGGCCAACCTGTCCGCACCCCAAACCTGGGAAGACCTCCGCTCCATCGCCTCGACCCTGACCCTTCGCGATACCGTCAGCGGCAAAATCACTCGCGCCGGCGTCGCCCTCGGCAATACCACTAATGTTCGTGCCTGGCCGGATATTGTCACTCTGATGCTTTTCCAAGGGGGGATTAACCCGCTTTCGCCTAACACCAAAACCGTTTCCGATGTTCTTAGCTACTACACCTCCTTCGCCGCCCCCGGCGCTTTTTGGGATGAGACTCTTCCGGATTCGGTCCTCGCCTTCGCCAACGAAAAAGTCGCTATCATTTTTGCTCCCCTTTGGGTCGCGCCCGAGATTTCCGCGATCAACCCCGGCCTAATCTGGCAGACCGCCCCCGTGCCCCAACTACCGGATACCGAGCCCCTCAATTGGGCTTCAATGTGGTTGGAGATTGTCCCGAAAAACGCCGCCCATCCCAACGAAGCTTGGAAGTTCATTAGTTTTCTCGCCTCGGCCCAAGCTCAGCAAACTCTTTTCGAATCGGCCATCAAAGAACGAGGCCTGGGACAAGTCCCAAGCAACAAAGCCGTTGCCCAACTTGCTTCCCAAAACCCGATCTCCTCGGCTCTAGTTCCCGGCCTGTCGACAGCCAAAACTTTCTATACCGCCAGCCTCACCCACGACGGTGCTACTGCCCTTAACTCCCGCCTCATCAAATATCTTGAAGACGCCATTAACGCCATCGCCAAGAAACAAGACGCCGCCAAGGTGGTTGAAACTCTTAATCTGGGTTTCAATCAGGTTCTCTCTCAATACCGCTTAGTTACTCCACTGCCCACCCCGACCCCCAAATAGTATGGCCGCCCCTCTTCAGCTAGCAGTCGCCAAGACGCTTGCCTACAGCCGTCACTTTGGCTTGCCGTTGACGCCCGAGAAACTTCACCGCTGGCTCATTTCCTCCCGTCCCACTCCTCTTATTCGTCTTTGTCCTTATCTCCCCAAGCTAACCACCCCAAACAGGCAGCTCATCGAAGAACGCCTTCTCTACTCCCAAAAAAAACTCCTCACCGCTCGTCGCCTCGCCCGCCTCCTCGGTCTTTTCCCGACCATCAAACTAATCTGCGCCACCGGCTCGCTCGCGGTCGACAACGCCCAGCAATACGATGATCTTGATATCATGGTTGTCACCTCCGCCGACACACTTTGGCTGTCCCGCCCGCTCGTTATTTTCTTTTTAAAGATTCTTAGGCTCCGCCGCCCCACCTCCTTGCCCGAACACCAATCGCCCCGTGTTTCTGATAAGGTCTGCGATAATCTCTGGCTTGACGCAACCGCCCTGGCTTTGCCAGAAAACAAAAGAAATCTCTATACCGCCCACGAAGTCCTCCAGGCCAGGCCCTTATTCGATCGGGGAAACACCCACGCCCAATTTATTTCCGCCAACCCCTGGACCTCAAAATATCTCGCCAACGCCTATGGAGAAGCGGTGGCAAAAAGGAGCGGGGTTTATGACCGCCCGCAGCGATCCCCGGCTTTGCCGGGTAGTTCGAGGACGGATCATATGGCCCCGCGACTGCTAAGCACGCTAAACCATTTGGCTTTCAAGCTCCAGTATCACTATATGAAGAAAAGAATCACCCGCGAAACCATCACCCTCCACTCCGCCTACTTCCACCCAAACGATTATGCTTTAATAGACTTAGATGGATAATCCCACTCTTGTCGTTTCGTCACCACTGGCGCCTCTCCCTGTCGCTCCGGCGCCTGTCCTAACACCCAAGAACCCGATTCTTCCCATTTTTATTATCATTCTGTTTCTCTTTCTTGTCGCCGTCATTAGTGTCCTGGCCTATCAAAATTGGCGCCTCCAACAACAGATTACTGCTCTTCAGGCACAACCCGCCCCCACGCCAACTCCGACAATTACTCCCGCTTTCACCACAGCTTCAAACACATCAAAAATAATTAGTAGTACTAAATATCGATATAGCATTGAAATTCCTTCAGATTGGACCAAGCTCGCCGGTCCACCCGAAGATGAAAGTTTGTTTAATTTCCGAAAGGGCGATTACGAAATCAGCCTGGGTATTATTCCGACCACTGCCAAGACAATTCAGAGCTA
>DATDRC010000103.1:0-8263 GCA_035291985.1 Patescibacteria group bacterium | reverse complement strand
AGGTCGAGCTGGTCAAGGAGATGGCGACTCTTCAGGACGCTGGCGGGAGAGTAATCCGGAGGCAGATTGATATCCCGGTAGGTAAAACCGATGCTGATGAGACAGTTCTTTAGTCCAGGGCCAGCGGTGATGCCGAGGTTGAAGGCGGTGATCAGGCGATTGAGGGCGTCAGACAGCGGGGGGCGGGAGGGAAAATTTTCAAGGTCGGAGGCGGAAATAGCGATACCGGCTAGGAAGGCGATAAATTCTGGCTCTTGGCCGGTCTTGAGTTCGTTCAGCTCAACCAGGTCGAGGGTTTCCATAAACCAGCATAGCACGGTATAATCATGAGCCTAGCACATTTCAGCTTAACAATCTTCATCTTTCGGCACTAGGAGGCCGCAATGAAAACAATTTACGTTGGTCTGGTGGCTGCCGGCTTGCTTTTAGCAGCCTGCGGCCAGCAAACTGGGACCCCGCCAAGCGAGGTCAGTGATGAGAATATTTGTCTTACCGGGACCGAGTTTGTCCCGGGTGAGACTATTTTTTTGGGTGCGACGGCGGATTTTGCGGCCATACTTCGAACAACTAAGGGAGGGTTCGAATCATCGGCAACGTTATATCTAATCCTACCGGATGGTAGTTTTCCGCCGAGCGGGAGTGTTCTACCTAAAGAAGGGGAAACAATCAGGATGGAGTGGAAAAATCTGGTTGGGGTGACCATTGCCAATTGTGATGGCCGCTACCGCTATACTGGTTTCGTCAGGGAAGTCGAGCTGCCGGCGCGAGATGCTTGCGCCGCTGATTTCGGCGGGCCGCTGAAGCCGTGGCCTTTTTCCGATCGAATCCTGCTTTATCGTCCTGGCGGGTTGGAAGAAGTCTGGTTGTTTAGCGGCTCAAGCAGTAGTCTGTCGTTACTGCGACGGAATAGTGACAACCGGGTTGCCGGTTTGGACGTCACGAGGCCCCTTGACGGCAAAAGCACCTTGACGTTGGTGCCGGTGGCCGGCGGCGGGACGCTCGAGGTGACGATAAAGAACTGCGCCCAGGCGTTGTATTACCAGGCGGTTTGGGTGGCAGGAGGCTAGTTTAGTTTAGGTCCGGGTCTTTGACGAGAGTCAGAGCACCGGACCTTTTTGGTTTTTGGCCATAAAAAAACCGGAGCCCTCTCGTGTTGAGAGGACTCCGGTAATAGTTTCCGTACCATTTTGGCTTCGCTCCTAGTGACCTACCGGTTACTTGAAGCCCGTGAATGGTTCGGGAACGGCTGGATATTCTTGGTAGAAGAGAGCGGTGCCATTGCTCTCTTCGGCGATATGCTTGAGGAACTTGTTAAACTCCTCATAGCCGTGGATATCTCGTTCGCTGAGCCGGTCGATGGCCAACTGGTCGAGACCGATGGTCGTGATTGGATAGCTATCTCCATCGGTATCCTTCGGGGTAACCCAGGTGATCTTGACCCACCTTTGGACACAAAGATTGGGTGGATAATCTGGGCCGCAGACTAACGGCTTCAGTTTAGCTCTACCCCAGATAAATATTGCGACCATATCACTGACAATATTATCTGGATCGCCCGCGTCCAAGTCGACGATCAGCGAGACGTTGATTTCGCCTCGCTGGTCCCTTTCGTCAATTTTGACGGACGTCACTTCACTTCTAAGTGGGGGCAGCCCGAGTTCTTTTGTCGACACAGATTGTTGGGAGGAAGAACGGTAAGCCAGGAAGGCAACCGCTCCGATGATCAGGGTCGCCACGAGGTTGATGGCGAGCCGCATTTTCCCGCTTCTCTTTTTCATGGCTGGCCTCCTTCCCTGAGTAGGGCTTCAACTTTTTCGACTATGTCCGCCCCTTCGGCTATCGTACTGCCATAGAAAGGGTTTACTACGGCAAAGTCGTTTGCCGGAAACGCCGTCCGATCCTCTTCGCTCATCTGGTCAAGGTCGACCAGAGAAGTGAGGACCTCAGCCTGTAATTCGGTCAGGCGTTGCCCGCTGACTTCGTCGTTTTCGATCAGCTCGGCGACGATCTTGGTGTACAGGCCTTTGTTGGCCCGGAGTAGGCGATAGTTGTCTACCGCTGCCATTCCCAGTCGGAGCGCTATCTCGTTACGCCGTTCGCCGGCGAGCGCTCGTTCTACCAGCGCTGAGGCGCTGGGGTTTAGAAACGAGGTGGTCTCCGGCTCGGAGATCAGCTGGAAGCCAATTTGTCTGTAGTGCTCTTGTTCCTCGTTAGAGCGACACTGAAGTGGCGGCATGCCCCACTTACCTGACTCAAGAGCCGTCAGGCCGGTGGCATTCTGCAGGTCACCGGAGACGCCGGGTAGGTTAATGCCGAAGCAGTACCTTTCCGCCGTCCAAGCGCCCAACGCGACTCGCAGCGCGCTCTCGTAAAACACTTGGTTGTGTGTTTCACGAGGGTCATTAGGCAAGTACACGACCTTGCCCAACGTTCCTTCGCCTCGCGGTAGGGCGGTCAGCACCGTGGGGATGGTCTTGAAACGCTTGACCAAGAGGGCGACCAGCACGAGAAAGTGACCAACTTCGTGAAAGGCCACTTTCTTCTGCGTCTCTGGATGAATCGCCTCAAGGCGGATGGCGCCCCAAGAGATTTCGGATAGAGCTTCGGTTAGGGCGTCCCAGTTGACTCGTTCGTCCCAACCGTCTGTGATTTCGTCGCCGTTGGCGGCGCGGATTTCATGGACGTGCCGTCGCCAAAACTTGAGGTCCATCTCTCGTTGACGGCGCTCGTTTTCGGAGAGAGCTGCCAGTACCTCTTTTTCGAGACCCCCCCGGTTGGCGAGCTTCATGATCCGACGCAGGTCGTTTAGGTGCCGGACTCGGGTTGGGATCGCATCGCGAATGGCCCGCTCAATTTCTGCCGGCGACTGACCGATGTTGGCTCGAGCAAAGGCCCAGATCAAATCCGGATTGAGTAGCTCATCTCGGTAGTAGCCCTCCTTGTGGCCCAGCTTGATGTAGTACTGGGCTATATCATAGCTGCTCATCTCGTCGGGTAAGTTAAAGTGGGCCTTTTTTTCGAGCCGACCGGGCCTTTCCATAGCCGAATCGATCATCCAGGGCCGGTTGGTGGCTCCGATGAAAAGGACGTTGCTTTCCTGGGCCTTGGCCGGTGGCAGTCTTAGGATCTTGCCAAAGGCGGTCACTGGGAGAAAGACAGAGAGCAGGGTATTCGCCGTACCCCTGGCCAGTTTGGAAAGGAACGGGGGCGATGGCACCCCGTCCATCCAGGTCAGAAATGAGTAGATGCCCATGTTTCCTCCACCCCCGGCGCCGGGAAGAAACATTACATCATGTTCAGTTGGCCCTTGGGTGGTGCGTCCGTAGGCCAGATCATTGCCGCGGACGTTGAAGTCCTGGATACCCATTTGGCGTTGTGGCTGCATGCCACTTCTCATGCCGAACAAGGTGTCGCATTCGTCGACGAAGAGGACGGCCCAACCGTATTCGTGGGCCAACCCTTCGACGCGGCCCTTGACCCAGCCGATCATTATTGGGGCGAACCCCATGAAAGGCGGATTGAAGACGTTGCCGTCGGCATAGATGAAGGGAAACGCCATTTTGCTGGCGTATTCCTTGGCCAGCAACGTCTTTCCGGTGCCAGGGCCACCGACCGAAAGGATGCCCCGAGGGGGGCGAACCTTCGACTGGCCTTCGACGTACGCGGTGATTTGGTCAAACGTCGTTTCGAAGACAGCTCGGGCTTGTGGTTGGCCCCGCGTGGCTCCGTCGGGGATGGCCCAGTCACCTTGGCCTGGTCGGTTTTCTTTGACCTGGAACAAGGAGGGGAGCATGATGCTGCCGAACATGAAAAACATCATCAGGAGGTAGAAGAACGGCAGCATGATGAAGTTGGGTAGCATCGACAGGATGCCAAGCCCGAAGATTTGGATTCCAACGCGCAGACCGGCCATGGTTACGAAAGACGTGTAGGTGAGCCAGCGGGGGAAGAGGACGATCTGGAAGAACCAGATAATCGCCAGTCCCCACCAGGGAATAAAGTACACCTTTTCAGCCGTAAGGCCGAATGCCGCGCGCATGCCCAGAGAAAAAACCAGCAGGCCAACGCTGATGACTGCCCCGACGCGGAGCAGTTGATCACGAGTGGCTTGGGTATCGCGCCCTAGGGCGTCGATTCGGGCCTGGCGACGTACCGCCTTTTTGTTGGCGTCGTCAGAGTTTTCGGGTTCGTTCGATTGAAGGTCGTCCGATTTCTTCTCGGTTCTTCGGAGCTGAGCGGCAACATACACCATTCCGCTCATAAAGATGAAAACACTGAGAGAAACCAGGGCGGCCGTGAGCAGTCCGATATTTTTGGTTGACAACCAAAGGATCGAGACCGCGAAGTACATTACAGAAGCGACGATGATGTGCGGAAGGTAGTCTCTAACCGTCCGCACATTTTTTTGGGTGGGTGATGGTTTCTTGTCCATCTTTCACGGTTCCTTTCTCTAGACATTTCACTAGTTATTTTTACTTGTTAAACTGCGGTGGTTTAGGAGTGGCTCGGATTATACAGCAAGGCCGATTTGAGAATCGGCACTGCGTTCAACCGGTTCACTTAGGCCGAATTTCCCCCCATTTTTTTCTGATATGATTGGCACAAAATTATGTTTGAACAAATTTGGCGCTTAGCAACTTTGGACGTGGGGATTGACCTGGGGACGGCGAATACGATTGTCCACGTCAGGGGCAAGGGGGTGGTGATCAGGCAACCTTCGGTGGTAGCCCGGCATATCAAGACGAAGGAAATTTTAGCGATCGGGGAGGAAGCGAAAAAAATGTTGGGCAAGAACCCGGCCAATATCGAAGTGGTGCGACCGCTCCGGGATGGGGTGATCGCCGACTTTGATGCGGCGGAGGCGATGCTCAAGCACTACATCCGGGAAGTGCACGACCTCTATAAAGGTTTCGGCTTCAAGATCCCGCGGCCGCGGGTGGCGATCGGAATTCCTTCCGGGGTGACCGAGGTGGAACGGCGGGCGGTTCATGAAGCGGCCCTGTCGGCCGGGGCCCGGGCGGCGTTTTTGATTGAGGAGCCGATGGCGGCGGCGATTGGCGCCGGTTTGCCGGTCGACAAGGCCGAAGGCCAAATGATTATTGATATTGGCGGAGGGACGAGTGAGATTGGGGTCATTTCCTTGTCCGGGCTAGTCCTAAACAAAAGCCTGCGGGTGGCCGGGGACGAACTGACCGAAGCGGTAATCAATTTTGCCAGAAGTAAATATAGTTTGCTTTTGGGCGAGTCGACGGCGGAGGAGGTGAAGATTGCGGTTGGTTCGGCTTACCCATTGAAGCGGGAAAAAGAGGATCAACCGCTCCAGACTGTGGTTCGGGGCAGAAGTCTGGAGACGGGTTTACCAAAGTCGCTGAAGTTCACCAGTATCGAGGTGCGGGAGGCCCTGATGCCGGTGATTCACCAGATTCTGTCCGAGTTGACCTTGATTATTGAGGAGACACCGCCGGAAATCGTTTCGGATATTCTGGAAAAGGGGTTGGTGATGGCGGGCGGCGGGTCGCTGATCCGGGGTTTGGACAAACTAATCAGCGAAGAAACGGGGATGCCGGTTTGGGTGACGGAAAATCCGATGGAGGCGGTGGTTCGTGGTTGCGCCAAAGTGCTCGAGGATGACCGCTTGCTCAAAAAAGTGCGAGTGACGGGGGGCTTAAGCTAAAGGCGAGCAGTGTTTTTTAAGCCAGAGGGAAATTTCATTGAGAGGGAGTTTGTTGTTGTCAACACTAAGCATGAAGGAGACGGCCGCACTTTTTTCCGCCCGAAGATGACAGCCATTTATTTTGAAAAATCTTTTGGTTGAGACCCAGGAAGTCCGTTTGTTGCCATCCGTAAACGGGTGATTCATACAAAGCGAATGGAGCAGGGCGGCGGCTTTGATGAAAATACTGGGGTAGAGGTCGACTCCGCCGTAGGTTGCCTTCGGTCTCTCGACAGCCGAATGAAGCAGAGAGAAGTCGCGCACCGAGGCAATTGATCCCGCTTTTTGGATGATTTCTTCGTGGATGGTGTAGACCTCGTCAATGCTTAGCCAGTTCATCGAGAATTTCTGAGTCCTCCTCTAACGTTTGGGCGAGCCAGCTTTTGAACTCCTTTTCAGAGGCAGACTTTTTGATAGGCTTGGTCGGGGTCGGTTTTTCGATGTAGAAGCGGTTGCCCTCCAGGGGGCCAACGACGACGCGGCTGCCGGGTTTGAGGTTTAGTTTGCGGACGATCTCTTTGGGAACGGTGACGACCAGGCTGTTGCCGGCCGCGAAAACGGTTTGAGTATACATGTTAGAACAATGTTAGTACAAAGGGTGGGGTTTGTCAAGGAAAGTTGGGACCGGGTTTGAGGTGATCGCCCCCGGTCTTTTAGCGAAGGTCAAAATCCAGCGGCAATGCTCCAGAAGACGTTGACGATCGCTGGACCAAGGAGGGCGAGAATGACGATGACTACGATCGCCACGAGGATGATAGTCAGAGCGTATTCCACCACGCCTTGGCCAGGTTTCCGAGGAATAAACAACATGGTTTACCTCCTTTCGGGTTAGCGGAATTATACAGTAGTGCAGTTGACTTGAGCGGTATTTGGCCTATAATACCGGTGTCGCTAAATTGAGGAGAAATTTTCGGTGTAGCGACGAACTTTGACAGGTAAAGAGAGTTCTATTGGTCGTCCCGCAAAGCGTGGCGGCCAGAAAGGAAAAAATGAACGAAAAGGTTGCGAAGAATTTGAAAGACAAGGCTGACCTGGTTTTGTTACTCATGTTGTTTCTTGACGTTGGCGTCGCGGCGGTGATTATCACATCACCACACCTGAGTGTCGGCTGGTTAGTTTTTTGGTGGGCGGCGGAGGCAATCACGCTCTTGATGAGCGCGACAACCTTTGTCGTTTTTGCCCTTAAGCCCGTCGGTGGGGAGGTGGAGACGCTTGAGGGGATGGTAGGGGTGGCGAGCTGGATTTTGAGGGTCGGCTGGTTCGCTCAGGGCTCCTATTTGGTGCTTTTGGCGGCTGGCTTACCCTGGACCGGGGGGGTTACCTTTATGTTGACGCTTCTCTATTTTTTCGTCCTTTTGCTTTGCTTTTCGGCCTCGCCGGGAAGCAAGAAATAGGGGCGAGGTGGAGGCCAAAGTGTTAATGGGGTCCGGTTCCGTTGGGGATCGGGCCCCCTTTTTTTGTTAAGATGGAGGGAAGGAATGAAAAAGAAGAGTGGTTGGTCTAAGCGTTTGGCCTGGCTTATCTCCCGGGTGTTCGATCCGGTGATCGAGATCCCGTTACTGATCGCCAGTGTGATTTTTATCGCCCTGACCAACGGCCTGCGGTTCCGGTTTTTGATTTTTCTGATGTTTACCGATGCGCTCTTGCCGGCGTTATATATGCTTTGGGGTCTGGCGACGAAGCGGATTTCCGATTGGGATATGACCCGTCGGGAAGAGCGGGCGGGCCTGTATTTCTTTACTATTTTCTGTCATCTTTTTGGCGTCGTTTTCGCTTTTTTACTGGGTAAGGTACTTTTGGCGAAGATCCTCTTTATTTTTTGGTCGCTGGCGGTGGTTTTTGCCCTGATCACCGTGGTCTGGAAGATCTCGATCCACGCCGGGGTGAATGCGGCGGCGCTGGCTTTCTTTAACCATTATTATGGCTGGCAAAATTACTGGTGGTTGGCCTTGGTTTTGGTGGTGGTTTTGTGGGCGCGGGTCACGATCAAAAAGCACACCTGGACGCAGGTGACGGCCGGCGCGGTCTTGGCCGTCGGTTGGGTGGAGACGCTGCTCTTGTTTTCGGAGAGTTTATAGATTGAGGAGTTGGACGGCTTGTTTGGGGGTGATAATTTTGATGCCAAACTTTTTTTCGATCAATGCTTGGTTGAAATCCTTGATGTTTCCGGTAACGAAGATTTTAACCCCGGCTTCATGAGCGGCGAGAAGAATAGGCAGGTCTTTACCGTCGGCGAGGTTTAAATATTTCCTTGGAACATTGACTACTTTCCGAGAGATTATCGGCGGCGATATTCTTAGGAGTTTTTCCAGAGTTTTTAGCGTGTGGGGTGCCTTTGTTTTTAGCGTTCGAATTAATTCTGTGAGGACGCCTTCACTGATCATGATTTTGACTCTGCCGGCAAGATGTGCCTTGAGAATTTTTTCGCAGTTATCCGATCCATAGAGAGCGGAGAACCAGATATTGGTATCCGTAAAAATGGTCAGACCCATTTTATTTCTTTGGCCAGCCTTTTTCTTTGCTTGATGGCTTCGGTTTGAAGCTCTTCTT
>DATDRC010000102.1:0-7912 GCA_035291985.1 Patescibacteria group bacterium | reverse complement strand
TTGACCGGTCCCGCCGTTCGTCCTCACAAATCGGGCAGGTTTCCGCCTCCCCGATATTAAAACAGACTCGGCAAACCTTGGTGTCCGGCCGCAATCTGGCTAAACTAGTGGCAAATTTCTCCAAGCGCTCCTGAGGGACGTTGAGCAGATAGTAGGCCAACCGCGCCGCCGACTTCGGCCCGATCCCCGGCAAGCTCTCAAAAGCATCGATGACTTTCTGGACCGGCTTTATCGTTCTCACAAGCACCTAGTATACAAGAGAAGCCCGCCGCTATTTCTTCAAACTGCTAAGTAGGGCCGACAGGTCGCCCATCGCCCCCTTCATTTCGCTAGCCGCATACGCCTGGGCCTTGCCGATCGCCTCATTGACTGCCTTCACCACCTCACCGGCATCTTTACCATCGACCGCCAGCGCTTTCAGCTTGCCGTCGCCGGTCACGGTAACCTTGATCTTGTCCTGAACAACTTCTATCTTCTTATTCTTAATTTTCATCTGCAGGATCGCCATTTTTGCCGCCGCCGCTCCCTGACTGCCAAATTGTTTTAGATTATTGAACATACCCCAAATATACCACACGGAACCCCCCATTCCTCATGAAACGCATTTCTGATACAATATAGGCCTACTCCATATGCCTAACAAAGAAGCGGGCCACGATCGCCGACATTTTCATCCCCTCCCCAATGGTTTTCCCTCAACCAAATTTGAACAGGCAATGAAAATTGATTTTCTCGATAATACCGGGGCAGAGCTCTCCGAGTTTCTCCGGCTTCAGGTGCCTGACTGGAAGCCGACCAGTCACCAAATCAGAAACCTACTCGCCATTCTCTACGGCATTTACTTTTACGATCACGTCACCGGGGGGGCGATTCTTTCCGGTCTCACCTCATGTAACGACGCGGCTAATCGATTTCGAGTGGAACACTTGTCCCACCAACCCCCACTAACCCCTGACGACCTTCCCCTTCCCTCCGGTTTGATTCACTGGCCCTTGCTCTTAGACTATGGCCATGGCGCAGTCGGTTGCTACCGTCATGGCATCGTCAAAATACCGATAGGCGGAATCCCCGATAGAGATCCGTATCAAACACGGAGTTATTACGCTCCCCCTCCGGTTTACAAACCAATTCTTAATCTCATCACCAATAAATCCGACCTCGAGTTCTCTCCCTACGTCCTTCAATGCTTGAGCCTTAACCGATCACTTCTCACTGGCATTGAGGAAGCCCAACACTCTCACTTTTGCTACCTTGAAAGAACTCACTACAGCGCCAACGGCAATGATGACGACTACCCCAAGGGGCCGCTTCGCTCCTTCAGATCACGCTGGCTTGTCAAACTCACCATGTCACTCGACGGCTCAGGTAGCCTGAATTACGATAGCCTTCTCGGAGATGAATTTGCCGCCCATATCGTTCAGGCCGAGTACGTCCGTCGCTATCTGCCGGTTTATTGGAAAAGAGGCTACCAAAAATACGACATCTTGATCCGCGCGCGGCGCCGTCAAGCCCGAAAAAAAAGCTAAACCCCAAAGATTTCTTCCGCTTCCCTGACCGCCGTCTCCACGGACGAGTCCGTTGAAACGGACTCGGCCGCCGCAACAGTCACGCTTGGCACCGACTGTCGCACCACCCTCTCTCCCAAAACACAGCGCACCGAGATCGGTCCCCATAACTTGGCGATTTCCTCCTCAATGATCCTTCGCCGCGCTTCCTGCTCCAACTGGTCCTTATGAAATTTATAAAACACCTCGATTGTCAAAAACTTGTCCATGAGCTCCTTCGGCTTGGCACTGCGCAACAACCCCGCCACCGAGTGGTTTCTCGGTTGTAACCGAGCCAACAATTCAGGCCATCCCGAAACTACTTGATCAAAATCCATTTTTGTTTTCCGTTCCGCTGGCAATTCCTTCACCATCACCACTTCGACCTCTGCTTTCCGGCTGCCACCCTCCACTTGCCGATTGGCAAGCGCCGCTTCAACCAAGACCATCTCCAAGGGGAGTAGCGGCAGAGGCGAAATTTTTACCCTGGGTACGACCTTGACCAGTTTTCGGGTTAAGCGGACGGTTGATCGTGACCAACCCTCTTGATTCTCCACCCCTTTCCTCAAACGAACTTGCAAGGCCAGAAGCAATTTGGTAATCAAGCTGACAACCTCCACCCCCTCGGCCTCCAGCTCTTCCATCTGCCCAACCACCTTGTCCGCTTCACCCCTCTCGACCGCTGTCAGGATCGCCTCCACCCGGCTATTGCTCACCAGCTTTAAGACCTCGCCCACATTCTCCGCCGTTATCGGGCCGTAGCGATTCGCCAGTTGTTCCAGAAGTTTGTGTCCCTCGCGGAAACTACCGTCCAACCCGGTAGCCAGAACCACGAGCGCCTCATCATCAATTTTTAGCTTCTCTCCCCTGACTGCCCGCCCTAAAGACGTCAATAATTCTGCCGCCGTCGCCTTCGTAAAATTGATCCGGACGCAACGGGAAATAATCGTCTCCGGTACTTTGTGGGCCTCGGTCGTCGCCAGGATGAACATGGCGTGCTCCGGCGGTTCCTCCAGCGTTTTCAAAAGGGCATTGAATGCCTCGGTTGTCAGCATGTGCACCTCGTCGATGATGTAGACCTTCTTCGGCAACGCGGCCGGCGCCAAATTGACCTTCGTCCGCAAATCGCGGATGTCATCTATACCGCGATGGCTGGCGGCGTCGATTTCCATGACGTCGACCGCGCTACCCTTTTTAATCGAGACACAAGCTTCGCATTCACCGCAAGGCTCCACCAACTTCTTATTTAATTGGACTTCACCCGCCGCGGTGGGCTTGGAATAATTTTTTTCGCAATTAACCAGCCTGGCCAGAATCCGCGCCGCCGAGGTCTTCCCCAGTCCCCGCGGTCCGACCAAGAGATAAGCGTGGGCAATCTGACCCGAGTCCATCATCATCTCAAAAGTCTTTCTGACCGCCACCAGGTCCAAATCGGCCACTTTTTCGCTTCTGTATTTTTGATAGTAACTCATGCCACTTCAAACTAGTTACTTGTCAACCCTCTGTCAAGCCTACAAAAAGTTGTTCATCTGTCTTAACTCCCACATCGCCTACTATCAAACTGATACAGAGAATAACATTTACCCACCGTTGAGGTAAAATACCGCCATGGCCACGCCGGAGATTAGCCGACCCGAAAAACACCGTGGTTTTCCCGGTCCCAAAAAAGAATCTCGCCTTTACCACGATTTCATCAGGCTTTACGCCGAACCAATTGCCGACTATACGCGCGTCCGTCTGCCGGATTGGCGGCCTACCCGCAACCAACTATTTCTCTTGTCGATGATCTACTACGGCATTTATTTTTATGACTCCGTCTGCGGCGGCGATCTGCTCTCCGGCCGGACCACCGCCAACGACCAGGCTCGCCAATATCGCCAGAGACACAATCTGCCCGCCTGCCCACCTGATTGCGGAGCTATCGGCGCGGCCGTCACCAACCCCGATAGCAGCGCTGATCTTTCTCTCTGGCCGGTAAACTTATCCTACGGCCGGCCCGGAGCCGTTCCCGGCGCCTATTACCACGGCATGATCTCCATCCCCGCCAGTTTCCTCCCCGACGTCAATCCCCACGAAGAATTCTTTTATTCCTATCGCTATTTCAAAAACCCCCTCCTCAAATACCTCCATCAACTCTTTTTTGAAAACAGATCCTGCTACCTCTCAAGGCCGCTGCTGGGGCGGGGAATCCTTACCGGTCTGGAAGAGGCCCAGCATTCCCACTTTTGGTACCTCGAAAGAGTCCATTATGGCAATCACCACGGCAACGTCAATACCGTTTACGGACCGCTCAAAAACTATTTAACGAAAAGAGCTCTGGCCAATGGCGGCGGACTGAATCACCACCTCCGCTATTACTCCGGCTCCGGCGCCGAATTCGCCGCCCTCGTCACCAAAGCCGCTTACGTCCGAAAGTATCGACCCGAAATTTGGTCTTCCGGCCACTATGAATTCTACCAAGCAGTCAAGACGACGCGCCGCCAGCTCGCCGCCAGCCACCCGCCCCTGCCCTAATCGTGGTGGATGCCGAGAAGATGCAGAACCCCGTGGTTGACCAGAAACTCAATCTCGTCGTCGAGAAGGCGGTTAAGCTTTAACGCCTGCCGCTTCGCCTGCGGATAGCAGACCACAACGTCACCCAAGGCCAAGACGTCCTCATCAGCGGCAATCCGCTTGCCCTCCATCTGCGGGAACGACAGTACATCGGTGATTTTATCCTCCCCAAAATATTTTTTCTCCAACTCCCTGATTTTTCGCTCTCCGACCACCATCAGGGACAACTCCACCTTTTGTTTGATATTCTGTTCGGTCAACAGCTTGGCCACCGACTCCCGAATCTTCTGGCGATTGAAACGATAGCGGCTGTCCGCTTTCACCGCCAAATCCAGAGACAGAGCTTTCTTTTTACTGGCCATACTTTTGCTTGACCAAACGGGCGACCAAACCCCCGTCTGCCTTGCCCCGCAGTTTCCCCATGACGACGCCGACCAATTGGCCACCCCGTAGCGGGTTCTCCGCCGCGATCTTATCGACCTCCGCCGCTACTTCCGCCTCCCCCAGCATCTTGGGCAGATACGTCTTGATGATCTCGAGTTCGTATCTTTCGAGATCGGCTCTGCCGCTATCGCCCACCTTGGTATAGATATCGATCGACTCTTGGCGCTTCTTCGCCTCTTTCTGGAGAACCTGGACCACCAACTCATCGGTCAGGGTACCCGCGTCAATCGCCTTGTAATTCAGTTCCGAAACCAGAAGCCTCAAAACACCGAGCAGTTTTGCCTTCTGTTCCTTTTGGGCCTTGACGATTTCCGTCTTGATTTGATCAATAAGCATATCTTTACTATATCCTACTTACCGCCGCGGGCGGCCCGTTTGTTGCGCCGCCTAATCTTCATCCGGTCTTTTTTGAGTCGGTCATTTCTTTCCTTGCGCACCAAAGACGGCTTCTGAAAACCATGCATCGCCACTTCCTTGACTTTTTCCAAGCCTTCATCCTCCCAGGTTAAGCGCCGAAATTCGTTGATTAACTGCTGTTGGTTTTGACCTTGCTTTTTCTTGACTACGAGAGCCATTAACTAAACACCTCGCTTCCTTTATGTTTTTCCGGCCGGTTCTTCCGCTGTTCCCCCCAACACATGAATATGTTCGTGGTCAAAGTGGTTGTAACCGGCGCCGTTACTGACTAATTTATAGCCCTTTTTATCCAGTCCTTCCTGACGGATGACAGAAAAAACGGCTCCCATCATTTTACTCCAAAAGTCCGCCGCTGTCGAGCCTATAAAATGACCCTCTTTACTGACGTGGTCCTTGGGCATCACCAGCAAATGGACTGGTGCCAGCGGAAATTTATTCTTGATCGCCACAAACTCACCATCCTCCCAAACCCTCTCGCTTTTCTCCTCCCCGACGGCGATTTTGCAAAACAAACACGCATTATTAACCATTATATTCATCCCTTGGTGTTCCTAACCTTTTCAAACCACTTCTAAAGTCATCAAGTTCCGAATTAAAACCCGATCTTTCATTCAGTAGATCAGAGTAGGACTCACTACCCTTTCGGCGCAATCTGGACAAATCCATTACGATTACCTGGAAACTACCGTCAGGTCGAACCAACAAGTCATACTGATCATCCCCTGGTAAACGAACCTCATTTTTCCATGCTATTTCTTGAAGGTCTGCCACCTTTTGCTTTATTGCTTCTGTGTCAATATTCAGAAAAGTTTTTTCAAGTGGACTCAACTCCCTTCGTATTCCCTTTTCTAGCTCAAGCATTATCGCAATCTTTTTCGCTTTACCAAAAAATTCCCCACCCCCAACCGTCATATCACCCATTGCTATCCGATACTCGTCGATCACCCTCATCGAAGAAACCGTCGGAACTCCAACCATCTTAAGAAACTTCCAACGTTCGTAGTACCTCAGCGCCGATTCCATCCCCAGTCGTTCATCCCCAAAAAGATTTGTGTCACCCGAATCAACCGAAGCCCTCTTGAGCACCAACCCAATTTCGGCATTTCTAACTCTATCACCAGACATTGGAAACACCTTCAAACGACTTTTGTCATAACGACCACCAAGTCTCTCCTTTGAAACTTCAGAGATAGATACCGCCAAAAACTTATTTCCCGGTTTTCGAAGTACAAGTTCTATTTCACCTGATCGTATTGCGTCACGATGCATATCAAACTGATTTTACCCTAACCAACCAAAACAAACATTTCGGATCTCTCATAAATTTTTCCCGTCATTGCGAGAAACGATAGTGACGAAGCAATCTATATAGATTGCCACGCGAGTACGCTCGCAATGACTAATTAATAATTTTTAACAACCTTGCCACATCCCTAATTGTAATTAGGGCCATGACCGACAGCAGAAAAATCATTCCGGCAGTATTGACATAACCCTCCACCGTATTCTTTCTTCTCTTCCCAATCACCTTCTCTACCCCCAAAAAGATCAGCCTGCCCCCATCCAGCGCCGGAAAAGGCAGAATATTGAGGACCGCTAGATTGACCGACAGTACTCCGACAAACTGAAGTGTTGCCAAAAAACCCTGCTTGATTACTAACCCGCTGACCTGATAAATTCCCACCGGTCCAGCCAAATCTTTAGGAACCCCTTTCCCCGTCACCAAACCATAGACCATTTTCCCCAGACCACTAGCAATATCCCGTCCCCAAGCAATCGCCTCGGACAAACCAACTACTGCCCCTCTCAAGGGCATCTGCCACCAGGGATACTTCGTCAGTTCAACATTGCTTAGAACCACCCCCAAAGCGCCCTGACCCTCCGGCGGATCCTTTCTCGGTGTTACTTTCACCCCTCTCTCGCCGCCATCCTTGCCAACCACCAGCAAACCGATTTCCCTGCCGGCATTCTCCGTCACCAGCTTCACCAACTGGGTCGTGCCGCTAATCCTTTCTATCTTTTCGCCAAACCGAAACTCCGCCACCCGTTCGTCAACCACCAGTCCGACGACCGCGGCCGGACTATCGGCGACCACCTCGACAATCCTGACCCGATCGGTCTTAACCGGAATGCCGACATATGAATAGACGGCGGCAAAAAGCACAATCCCCAATAAAAAGTTCATTATCACTCCGGCCGTCAGGATGACCGCCCTGGCCCGGGCACTTTTGTCATAAAATCGGCCGTTATCCCCCGCCAAGAGCTCATCACCTCCCGAATACTCCTCACCATATAGCTTGACAAAGCCGCCAATCGGTAACCAATTGAGACTAAATAATGTTCCCTTCCGGGTAAATAATTTTCTCGCCCGCGGCGGCAAGCCGAAACCAAATTCCTCGACCTTTACCCCGAAAATCTTGGCGCAGATATAATGCCCCCACTCGTGAACCAGAACCAGAACGGACAGGATCGCCAGAAAAATCACTAATTGCACCATTCCCCCATTCTAAACGAAAAAGTCCCGTGGTGATACACGGGACTCTATTAAGATACATTTCCCCAAACTGGAGCGCGGATTGCTCCATTTGAGACAGGAGGCGGGCCATCTCAGATCATCGATCTTTGTGGTTCCCGGGGAAAGCCGGGCAAAGTCTCCCTGAATGGCCCGCCAGTGCGAAGGAAGGGACTCGAACCCTCAATCTGCGGGTCAACCGCCCGCTGCATGACCAATCATGCTGCCTCCGCGTTTAATGTACCCGCACAATATATCAAACCAGACACCCGGATGTCAACAAAAAACGTAAGGTGACATGACTGTAAAGTAACATCTCAATCTTCGTCGTTTCTTTGCGTCTTAGTTTTCCTTTGACAGGTGGGGGTATTCTTCTTCTCAAGAAAGGAGGTGAGAAAAATGAAGAAGCCCATAGCTGTTCGTGAGCAAGTCATTGTTTCAC
>DATDRC010000101.1:0-3833 GCA_035291985.1 Patescibacteria group bacterium | reverse complement strand
TTTGGTTAGCCTGGGGTTAGCGATGACCTTGAGGTTGAGATCTTTGACGGCCTGGTCGATGGCGTGACCGAGAAGATGGCTAACGGTTCTTTGCTTCAACTTTTCCGGGTCGAGGCTGTTTTTGACGACATTGAGGGGGGCCTTGCCTTTGCGAAAACCCTTGATGGTGGTTTCCTCGGCCATGTGTTCGAGGGTGTGGGCTTCTTCGGCAGCGACTTCTTTGGCCAGGGCGAGAACCTCGACAAAAGCGGTACTTTTTTCGGACTTAAGCAGCTTGATTTCCATGGTGCGAGAATTATATCACCCAGGCGATGTAAAATATGGGGGTGCGAGCCGGGGTGGCGAAATTGGTAGCCGCGCATGGTTTAGGACCATGTGGAGCGATCCTTGGAGGTTCGAGTCCTCTCCCCGGCACCAGTTATTGGAGTTCGGTGAAGAATTGGTTGATACCTGCCGCCCAGGAACCATCGGAGGGCGGAGTGTAGGTTCTCATGACCTTGAAGGGGTCTTTGCTGTGGTTATCCTGAAGGAAAATCTCCTTGAACTGGGGCGCAATTCTTCTGATGGCCTCCTCGAAGCTGTCAAAACGGGTGACCTTGTCGCCGTAAATCCCCCAACCCCAACAGTTGTATGAGTCTTCCGGAATGCGTTTACAAAGATTGCTTTCCTGCTGGGCGATGGCGACCATCCAGCGGTAGTCAAAGTCATTTTCATCGGCGATAGAAACGATTAGGTCGGCCAATGGCTCAAGGGGAGATTCGTAGCGGGCCAGGTATTGGCGCAAGATCTCGGCTCGGGCATCGGCAGTTTTGACCGAGGTAATAATGTCGGTTTTTTGGCTGGGGAGAGCCGAAAAGACGGTGGTGTATTCCGGCGGCTTGATATTGGGGAGACTCTGGCTGACGCCGGCGACGGTAGGAAGCGGCTTGGTGGTGACATCAACGTATTCCAAGAGTGCCAAGGTGATCAGGAAGAGCGAGGTGAAGAGTGAAAGTTTTTTGATGAGTTTAAACATGAGCAGGAATCTACCCTATCGTGTCACATGACGGTAAAGAGTGTCAAGTTTGGTGCACCCGGAGGGACTCGAACCCCCGACTTCTTCGTCCGAAGCGAAGCGCTCTAATCCAACTGAGCTACGGGTGCAAGGTATGGTGGGCCCGGTGGGATTCGAACCCACGACCGCTTCCTTAAGAGGGAATTGCTCTACCGACTGAGCTACGGACCCTACTTCGCTAAAGCTACGCAGGGCACGCCCCTTGTAAACCTAGCCTTTATATTTTATCAGCCTGGAGGTTATTTTTCTTCTTTATCGTTGAAGTTGGTCTTGCCGACCAGCTTGGCGGTATAGACGATCTGGCGAATTTCGCCGTCCTCACCCTCGAATTCATTGCTGCCGGTCAGTTTCTGGTACTCGGTCAAGAAACCGGACAGCTCGAGCGAGAGCTGTTTGATTTCGATGCGGCTATCCTTGATTTTGAAAGCCAGATCGTGGGCGGTGGTCTGCTGGAGGATATTCGCCTTGGCTTTGGCTTTTTCTTTGGCGACCTCCTTGGCTTTGTCGGTCGCTTCTTTGTAGGTGGGGTCATTGGCCAGAATATCACTGAGCATCTCGTTAGTTTTGCCCAGATTTTCCCGTTCCCGATCAAGACCGGCCAGGTGGCCATTAATGAGGGCGGTCAGATTGGTAACGGTTTTGAGAGTTTGTTGGTTATCCATGACCACTCATTTCTAGCACCACAGACAGGGGAAACGCAAGGGGCGAAAGTAGTTAGTTCCTGTTAGGCCGCTTCGGTAACGGAGACTTTGAGGTTAACGCCGTCATACTCGAAGTGGAGGGTGACGGGTTTGTCTTTGGTGTTGGTGATATAGAGGTTGTTGTTTTCACCAATGTTGCCGTTTTTGTAGATAGAAACGCCATAATCATCGGGAATATCGGGAATATGGGCAACGCTGCGGTGATCTTTGGGGACGACGGTCTCCAGGCCAGCTTCAAGGGCGGCCCAGTTGATCAGAGAAGCCAGATGGCAAACGCCGTCACCGAAGAGGTAACCGTCGGAGAGGTAACCGTCGGCGGCGTTAAAGCTGCTGTTGGAGGTAAAGGCCACCTTAGCGGTAAATTCGTCGCGGACGGTGGTGTGGTAGGCGAAGGTCTCCCCGACTCCCAGGGTCTTGTCAAAATGGAAAGGAGAGACGACTTGGTCCCAGTCAATGTCAGCCTTCTTGGCAACCGTGCCGTTAAGGTAGGCCAGGTTCAAGAGAATGTTCTTTTTCATGATCTCGTTGACGCTGGTGACGGCGTAACGGTTTTCCAGAGAAAATTCCTTTTCGGAAAGGACAATATTTTTCTTTTCCGGCATGATTAAGCCGCTGGTGTTCATACCAAGAATTATAGTGCTAAAGATGGCGACGACAATTTGGTTAATCATAGTTGGCGGTTTGTTCAACCTATAGGCGAGCATTATAGCATAATATAGGTTATAATGCAAGTCTGTATGGTGGAGAAAGGAGCCGTACAGCCGTCTATTTCTTACTTAGACTTTCTAGGTTGACTTTTAGGTAAAATTAGCCACATAATGAGTTCTATGAAAGCGGGCTATCGGCGTTTGGGCGAGGTTGTTTTGGGCCTTTCCCTGGTTAGTTTGGTGGCTGTTTTTGGGGGGTTCAGGCTGGTTTTGGAGGGTCTCTCCCGCCAGGGTTCGATTGTGCCTGAAGCAATCACGGGTGAATATGACGCGAATGACGAAAGGGGAGTTTTTCATGGCCAGGCAATTGTTTCCCGGCCGTTTGCCCAAACGAAGCTGGCGGCGGTGCTCGGCCACTCTGACGAGCCGAGGCGGATTGAGGTTGACCTAACTAACCAGAAGGTTTACGCCTATGAGGGAGATCAGAAGGTCTATGAATTCCTGGTGTCAACCGGCAAGTGGGGGCGGACACCGACGGGCACCTTCTCTATCTGGGGGAAGAGTCGGTTTCAGAAAATGTCGGGGGGTAATGCGGCGCTGCACACCTACTATTACCTACCAAACGTGCCCTTCATTATGTGGTTTGCCGGGGATGGGGTCCCGGCCTCGCGGGGATTCAGCCTCCACGGGACGTATTGGCATAATAATTTTGGCCACCCGATGAGTCACGGTTGTGTCAATATGCGCACCGAGGATGCAGAGACTCTGTTTTATTGGAGTGATCCGGTGGTAGGTGAAGCCAAAACAATAAAAGCGACCAAGGACAATATTGGAACCGAAATTGTAATTTACGGGGTGACCCCGGAAGAATAAAAAACGACCCCGCGGGTTAGGCGGGGTCTTCCCCTAGTAGAGCCGGTCATTCCAGTGAATGACTGTGGCGACGGTGACGGCGATCACGATGGAGACTGCGACTAGTGCGATCGTGATGGCGAGCCAGCTGCCGCTACTGCAGGCGAGGTAGATTCCCAGACTGAGCCAAAAACAGCCCGGAAGGATGGTCACGATCGCCCACGAAAACAGGAACATGGTCACGAACATTGTGGCCAGCGTAATTAGAAACCGGCGTGATTTACCGTTCATGGCAAGCCTCCTTTCAAAGAGCTCTCCGGGCGATTTTACGCCTTTTAAGTTCGCATTGCACAAGCCCGTTACAAAGTTTAATCGAGAAAGGAGGAATGTCGCATAAGTGCTTGACTTATACGGCACGATAGGGGGTTCTCCCTGTGGTATATTAAGTTTTATGAAGAGAGTTGAGAGTCGAGAGGGTGAAGGTCGAGTTTTTTCTACGTACACTTATGAAAATGGGGATCAGGCGCTGGAAGCCTATGCGGCATTGACTGATGAACAAAGATTGGCAATGGCCAAGGT
>DATDRC010000100.1:0-3328 GCA_035291985.1 Patescibacteria group bacterium | reverse complement strand
GCGGTAGCTAAAGGGATAGGAGCGACACCGGCGATAGTGGTCGTTTCGAAGTGGTCGTAGGTGTCGCCATAGTTTCTATTAAAGATGGTGACGGTACCGCTGTTGATCAGGGCTCCGGTGCTGGAAACGGTTTTGGAGGTATCGGTATTGGTTTTGACTTTGACCAGGGCGTCAATGTGCCCGGTGAGCCAGAAAGTGTCTATGACCGAACCATTTTGTTCGATGTAGAACTGGGGCAGGGGAGTAGTGGCGGCGTAGACGGTGTTGCCGATTCCTTCCACGGATCCCAGGGTCTGGTAATTGGTCCAAATGTTGTCCAGACCTGAGTCCTGAATGGATCCAGATTCAATGAAACGGAACGATAAATCGGGAATTTTCCAACCGTTGACCAAAGTAAACTGCTGTAAGGCGACTTGGGCGGTCATGGGGACGTCGTCGTCCAAAGCTCCCAGCTCGTCAAAAGTGTCCTGGAGGTAGGTATATAAAGCGTTTGAATCCCGGACAATGTTTAAGCTGCCGCCGTTGTAGATCCCGCCTTGAGAAAGGAGCTGTTCGACAATCGGAGAGCCGTTGACGTCGGCAACTTTGTCCAAGAAGTCACTGGCTGCATTGGGGGCATTGATATCGGCGGCATAGGTATCGGAAGTGGTCCTAATAACAATGGCGTCGTTGTCAAACAACGATTGGCCGGCGGTTAGACCTTGAACGGTGAGTTTACTATTGGTGGTGTCGACAGTGATGATTTTGCCGGTAGCGTGGGTATTGGTTCCCCCTGAGGTCCGGGTGATTAATTTATCGCCAATTTTGAAGGTGACGCCGGATTGAAGATTGTCATAAGGGATTTTGAGGACATAAATTTCATCATTGTTGGCCCAAGTATCGTCGGTATCGACTAATTTGAGTGATCCGGTCAGGGTTACGCCGTAGACGCGCTGGACCACGGCCGATTTGCCGGCGGAAAAGTTATCGGTGCTTCTGATGGTAGCAAAGCGGGGTATTGCTTCCGTACCGCCGTCGAAATTGATAATGGCAGAGATATCTGACGAGGGAGGGGAGATGGTTCCGCCAGAGGCCTCGTTGACAACTGACCCGGTCCAGGCGTCACCCGGAACTTCCGCTCCCGAGACGACGGCTACTTGCGTACCTGATTTTTGGATGATTTCGGCATCGGCAAAAGTAGTTTGACCCTGTCGGCCATAAACGTTGCCGGCGCTGTTGGCAGTTTGGAGGGCCTGCGTATAGTGATATTCAATGGCCTTGACAGAAAAATTGGCTCCGTTGGTGGTGGTTAAGGTGTCGCCGACCACAAAGCCGCCATTTGTTACAGTGGCAAAATAGATCGAGTCCAGGGTCTCCAGAGTCTCGGCATGAGTGAAGCGGTTTTGAACATTGGTTAGGGCTATGGTGCCATTGGAAGTAGTATCAGTGATGTCCTGGCCTACGGTTCCCAATATTTTTCCCAGGGCCGTGCTGGTTACACCGTAGACGTAGTCGCCGGCTTGGGGCGGGTCGCCGGTAGTTACGCCGGTGTAGTCGAGTACACCGTCGACGTGGCTGATAATTTTGTTGACAAAATCGACGCTCCAATCGTTGGTAATTGCCATAGCAGGTTTATCTTAATCTGTCCCAGAAACTGGTTTTGGGGGTGTTTAACTCCTCTTTTCTTTCGACGACGGCTTGTTTTAATTTATTGGTGATTAATTTCTTGCCGGGTTTGACTGGTTGGGGTGGAGTTTGGGGAGTTTCGGGAGCGGTGGCCGATCCGGCGTCCGGTTGGGCGTGGGGTTGGGACATGTCGATGACATTTGATTTATCCGGGCCAATGTTTATAGGTACGCTGTAATGAATGTCGCTGAAGGTTCTAGCGGGAACGCGGATGTTGACCTTAATTTTTCCATTACCAGAGTACTGGGCGGGGATTTGGACTTCGACTTCATTTGAACTGGCGGTTCCTCCCACAATATGGCCGTTTATCTCGTTAATATAAATCAGATATCCGGCCCCAACGGGAAGGTTAATAAGCTTTATGGGGTAGGTTTCGGGCATGTTTTAGTAACCAGCATTACTATACCTATCTTTTTGAATAAAATGCAAGACGATGTTTAGGCTAGCGAAAGAAATGCTTGTTCTAGATTCCGGGTGTAGCTTTTAGTATCAAATAATGGCCTTGATTTTCGATTCAGGATTAATGATTTACGAATAGCGGCTAACTTTGGGGGGTGGGTGGCAAGGTCGACGGCCAATTCCTCATACTCCTTTTTGTTTTTGGCGATTAATTGGGGTAGTCCGGCGGCCGTTAATGCAGAGGCGGAGACTCGAGAGGCGAAGTGGTGCCCTAGGATGGTAATTACGGGCACACCTGCCCACAGACAATCAACAGTGGTAGTGTGGCCGTTGACGATATGCGTGTCTAAGACCAGATTGGCCAGACCAATCCGGGCTAAGTGATTCGCCTTGGGCATTTTGGCGGCGACGATAATTTTATCTTTTGGCAAGCCCCTGGCTGCGGCTTCGTCAAGCAGGGTGCGGGTGATGACCGGATGGGGGGAGTACAACCAGAGGACGCTGTCTGGCACTTGGTGGAGAATCCTTGCCCAGGCGTCGAACATATCGGGCTCGATTTTGTAGGGGGTATTGAATGAGGCGAAGACGAATTTGTCTTGGGGCAGACCAAAGTCCTGTCTACTAAATTTTAAACTGGGAATTTTGAGTTTGTTGTCCGTGGGTCGGTAGCTGTGGGGGAGATAAATGACTTTTTCGCTATAGTATTTTTGGGAAGAAGGCGGGAGGACTACACGATCGGCAATCAGATAGTCTATAAATGCGGCGCCGGTGGTGCCTGGAAAGCCTAAGTAGGCTACTTGGATGGGGGCGGGCCGGTAGGCAAATATTTTTAACCTCGAGTCGTGGGTATGACCTTTTAAATCGACCAGGACATCGATCCCAAGCCGATTGATGAGCTTGGCGGCGCTTAAGTCGGAAAGTTTTCTAATGTCAATGAAATGGTCGACCGCGCTGGAAATTCTTTTTTGCCAAGCGCTTCGGTCATTGATGCCGTGGGAGAAAGCAAAGATTTCAAATAGCTGTTTATTGTGGTTTTCTAAAACTCCGACTATATTCTGGCCGGTGGGAAAATCTCTAAATCCATTCGAAATATAGCCAATTTTTAACTTTGGCCCCCTAGTTTTTTTATAGTGAGATTTGACATTTTTTTGTATTTGTTTGAGGAGGTTGTCGCTGACGGCTTTGGCAATCTTGAGGTTTTGAGCTTCGTCGTCTGAGCGGAGAATATTATTGAAAGCGGACTCGATTGGCTGGTCGGTTTTGG
>DATDRC010000099.1:0-6184 GCA_035291985.1 Patescibacteria group bacterium | reverse complement strand
CCTGCCCGTTACGGCCAAAAAGATCCCCGAGAAAAAAGCCCCCGCTCTGCCGCTAACCAAAGAGGGGATCGTTACCCTAAACTATTTCGACCACCGCAGCAATTATTTTGCCAGCGAGTTTGATGTCGGCAGTGATGATGGCGCCATCGTCCAGTTTCCGGTCATGTTTTTTCCCGGCTGGGAAATCTACCAAAACCGGTTGGCGACTCCGATCAGGGTCGACATCGACAATGATTTCGGTTTGATTACCGTCAAATTGACCAAGGGCCACCATTTGCTCCAGGGTTTTTTCGAGAACACCCCCATCCGGGCACTTGGCAATTGGTCTACTTTTTTCTCCGGCCTGGCCCTGCTTCTCTGGTTTATTTTTAACAAGAATTCAGCCGATGAAAACTAAACTCCTCGCCCTCAGCGTCAGCCTGCTTCTGGTTCTGCCTACCTTCGCCTTTTTCCTCACTGACAAGATGTTTACCTTTCACGACGAGACCCAAATTGCCAATCTCCAGCAGTACTTCAAGGCTCTCGATTTCGGCCAGTTTCCTCCCCGCTGGGCAGCGGATATGCACTATGAATACGGCTCGCCCTTTCTTTCCTTTAATTACCAACTGCCCTATTACCTGGGTTATTTTGGTCATCTGGCCGGTCTGCCCTTAACCGCGATCTTTAAATTACTGTTGGCCCTTTCGGTAGTTATCGGCGCCGTCGGCATGTTTTCCCTGGGCCTGTCCCTCTCCGGGTCGGCCTTCTTTGCCCTCACCGCCGCCGTCCTCTACGCCTATACCCCCTATCAGGCCATCGACCATTTTGTCCGCGGTACATTGGGGGAAGCCTTCGCCCTGGCACTCTTCCCCTGGATTTTCTTATCCGCCCAGCAACTAATAAAAAAAGAAACCCCAACCCGAATCGTCGTTTTGGGCTTTCTCCTCGCGGCTCTGATCATCTCTCATCAGCCGGCAGCCCTGCTCGCCTTGCCTCTTTTTGCCCTCCTGTTTGTTAGGAAAATAAAGGCTTTCGTCAAATCGCTGGGCTTGGGTCTTGTGATCTCGGCCTATTACTGGGTTCCGCTTATTTTCGAAAAGGGCCTGATCAAAGCCGCCGCCCCCTACAATTACGCCAGTCAATTCCCCTTTATCCGGCAGCTCCTCTATTCCGCCTGGTTTTACGGCGGCGCCAACCCCTTTAATAGCGAAACCATTTCTTTTCAGATCGGCCTGGTCAACCTGCTCGTTCTCCTGCTCGCGACAATTATTTTTCCGCTCCAGTTGCTCCGCCGGCAAAAAAAAGGCCGGGACCTTCTACCCTACCTCCTGCTTATCTCAACCTATGGCGTCATTTTCCTGATGAATATCCGCTCGACCCTTATTTGGGAACGTCTGCCGCTTTTGCAAGCAATTCAATTTCCCTGGCGCCTGTTGATGTTCACCACCTTTTTCACTTCCGTCCTCTATCTTTATCTGATCAAACAAGTCCGGTTTGTTTGGGGCGCCGCCCTCTCGCTTCTGGGGCTAGTTGCCGTCATTGGCCTTAATTCTGCCTACTTCCGCCCGGGATTGATCGTCTCCTATCAGGATGACTATTACCTGCACCGTTTTCTACCCCGGGAAGCCCTCCTGCCGGGAGAAACTGTTTCTGCCGTTTATCTGACCTACGCTGAAGATTATGTCCCCCTCCCCAAGGAAGCCACCCGCCCCACCGCTTTACCGGAGGCAAAACTGACCGTCCTAAAAGGCGACGCCAAGGTCAAGGTCGTCGACCCTAACCCCTATCGTTACCGCGCCGAAATTACCGGCAGCAGAGACAGTCGGCTAACTTTTCATACCTTTGCCTATCCCGGCTGGACCGTCACCGTCGATGGTTTTTCAACCAAACAGACAGTCGACAAAATCGGGGCCATCAGTTTTGATATTCCCTCCGGGAAGCACCAGGTCGTCATTGCCTACGAGGATACACCGCTGCGCCTTTTTTCCAATATAATTTCCTTAGGTTCATTCGTTTTTACCGCCTCTTACCTTATTTATCAATTAGTCACCCGCTCGTGATGCCTCAGCAGCCAGAAGCTCAAGGTCCGCTTGAAGCGGCGCTTGACGTTGCCGAAATCAAACGCCGTTCCGTCAAGGGCGTGGCCGCGCTCATTTCCCGGACCTTTGCCGTCCAAATGATTTCGTTTGTGGCCACCTTTGCCCTAACCGTCTTTCTCGACCCCGGCGTCTACGGCATCTTCTTCCTGGTCTCGGCCGTCGTCAACTTCCTGGCTTATTTTTCGGATATCGGTCTGGCCGCCGCCCTAGTCCAAAAAAAGGAAAAACTGGAAAAGGATGATCTGGCCACCACTTTCACCATCCAGCAAGGGCTGGTCCTTTCCCTTTTGTTGCTCCTTTTTCTCGTCACCCCGACGATCAGAAGCAGTTTCCATCTCTCTTCAGCTGCCGTCTATCTCCTCTGGTCGACGGGCATTTCGCTCTTTTTGAGTTCCTTGAAAACCATTCCCTCCATTCTTCTCGAACGGGAACTTCACTTCAACAAACTGATCATTCCTCAGATCGCCGAGACACTGGTTTTTAATCTCGTCGCTGTTTATTTTGCCTGGCGGGGCTTCGGCATCACCGCCTTTACTCTGGCGGTCTTGGCCCGGGGAGTTACCGGCCTGATTTTGGTCTATCTTATTTTCCCCTGGCGGCCGATCATTGGCTTTTCAATAAAATCGGTTAGAACTCTTCTCAAGTTCGGCTTGCCTTTTCAGGCCAATACTTTTCTGGCGGTCTTAAAGGATGATGGTATGACCGTCGTCCTGGCCAAGATCGTTGGCACCGACGGCCTGGGCTATCTTGGCTGGGCCAGCCGCTGGGCCTCTCTTCCTTTGCGTATTTTTATGGACAATGTCACCAAGGTGGCCTTTCCCGCCTTTTCCCGTCTCCAGCACGACGAGGTCAGACTGGCCCGGGCTATCGAACTTTCCCTAAAATATCTCGCTCTCTCCACTTTCCCAATTCTCATCGGCATGGGCTTTTTGGGTAGTCCCCTGGTCCACCTTATTCCCCGCTATCTGAAATGGTTACCGGCGCTTCTGCCGCTTTACGCTTATCTTTATAACTCCGCCTGGGCCTGCGTCTCGACCAATCTGACTAATACCTTAAACGCCCTGGGGAAGATCAAAACCACCTTCAAACTGATGATCATGTGGACGGCGTTAACCTGGATTTTGAT
The DNA here is from genome assembly GCA_035291985.1 of Patescibacteria group bacterium. Taxonomy (GTDB): domain Bacteria; phylum Patescibacteriota; class Microgenomatia; order UBA1400; family MFAQ01; genus 2-01-FULL-50-23. The sequence goes on along the minus strand of DATDRC010000099.1, from coordinate 2,980 downwards.
GCCGACCTTGGGTATTTATCGAGGTTACCTCGGTGTTAGTCTGGCTGTCGCCCTGATCGCCACCTCCTCCGTCGTGACTGTTATCGCCGTCAGGCGCCACATTCGCTTTAATCTTCCGGCCGCTTTTCGGACCGCTCTTTTTTCCTCCCTGGCCTTAAGTCTGTCTCTATTATTTTTAACCCGTTTCGCTACCAGCCTCACCAACATTGTTTTCATTTCTCTCGCCGGCGGCCTTATTTATTTCGCTGCCGTCTTTTTACTGGAAGGTAAAGCCTTTATTGTCCAAACAATTAGTTTTTTCAGATTAAAAGATGTTTAAGAAGTTCGCCTTTTTATTGCTTCCACTCCTGGTTTTTATTTTTTCGGTTAACCGTGCCGTCGCTTTCGACCGGCCCCACTTCATCTCCTTCGTCAATCCGGTCAGGGGCGAAGAGGGCTGGAACAGTCAGACCCAAAGCCCCATTGATTTGCCAAACTTGCAGTACCAGTTGTCCACCCCCTCCGCCTATCCAATGAACTGGCTTCTCCGTTACGACGCCGTCAAGAGTGCTACCATCTCCGCCTTTTTCAAAACTCTGACCGCGACCGCCAGCGGCCAAACCCTGGGCGCGTTCTTGGAAATCACTCCCAATCTGACGGCCGCCGCCCAAGTCGCTTATCCGGCCGGCGAATACTGGTCCACTGCCAACCGGGTCTTTCTCTCCGGCTACAGCCAGGCCAATCGAATCAAGCTGATCGACGTCTATATGCAACTCTTTTTTGATACCTTCGGTTACTACCCAAGCGTAGTCGGCGCTTGGCATATCGATGCCTACTCGCTCGATTATCTTTCCCGCCGCTACTCGGTTATTTCCGCCGTGATCTGTGATGAACAATATACGACCGACAACTACCGTTTCTGGGGCGGCTACCTGGGGAGCCCTTATTTCCCGTCCAAATTGAATTTTCTTGTCCCCGCCACCAACCGCGACAACCGGATCAATATTGCCCTGACCAAATGGGCGGCCCGCGACCCCTTCAATTTCTATGGCGAGCGGTCTGAAAGCGCTTTCTCTTTCCAGGTCAACGACTACCTCGCCATGGGCCAGGATACCGCTTATTTTGCCAAACTGGTCGCGACCTATTCCCAGGACGGCTTTAATGAATTTACCCAGGTCAATATCGGTCTCGAAAACGACTACGACATCAACCTCTACCGCAACGAAGTCAAAAAGACCTACACCCTGCTCAAACAAATTCAGGAGAAAAACAATCTCGTCTTTATCTCCCTGCCCGATTTTGGTACCTGGCTGGCCAACCGCTACACCTTTACCAATCCCGCCTTTTTCTACCAAACCGCTGACATTACCGGCAAGCAACCGGGCCGGGTTTATTGGTATCAGAATCCTTTTTATAGGATCGGCCTCAAATCACAAGGAGACAAGACCTGGCTTTTGGATCTTCGGGTCTATAACCAGAAAGAGGCCGAGGAGCACTACCTCGTCGAAAACATCAGAAAACAGCTTTTTGCCGAGATTAATCCCTTGGTTGATTCGGTCAAATACCCCGGCAGCGCCCAGGAACTTCCGATCGATCTCTCAAAGGCAAAAATAACCACCAGTAACTGGAAAGTCACTTTTCGGGAAGGGGATCGGGAACTGAAGCTCGAGCCCCAAAGGATTATTTTTTCCGCTGTTGCCCCGCCGTCCATTGACAGTGAAGAACTCAGGGTCACCACAAAAGGTGAGCAAACTATTTGGACTTTCTCGCCTCGTCTTCCCTATACCACCACTCCCTGGGCAACCGTCTTTATTTTCCTGGCCACCGTCGTTACCGCGCTTGTTCTGATTCGCTTTAGCAAAAATCTAAAAACAAGACTGCTTTTATTGGCCGGCTGGTCAATCGGTTCTCTGTCGCTTATCACCGTCGTTAGGAGTGGTCTGGTTTTTCCCTTCGGTTTGGGCTTCTGGGGACCAAATGGTCACGACGCCCTCTTTCACCTTTCGCTTGGGGAGCACTTCAAAAATAGTCTGCTTAGCCTGGCTCACCCTCAGCTTTCCGGTCAAAATCTTTCTAACTACCATTTCGGCTTTGACTGGTTGACCGGTTTCCTGGCCCGCCTTTCGGCCACACCCCTTCTCGATCTTTATTTCCGCCTCATTCCTGTCTTGCTCGTCATGCTCCTCGTTTTTGCCTCCCTGCGTCTTCTCTCGCTCTGGCGCTATCCCCGCCTGACCATTCTTCTTGCTCTTGGGCTAATGTTTTTGGCCGGTTCGGCCGGTTTCATTCCCTCGCTCATTTTTGCTAAAAGCCTTTTTGGCGGCGAGTCTTATTTTTGGTCTAACCAATCAATTTCGCTCCTCTTGAATCCGCCTTTCGCTCTTTCCCTGCTGGTCCTGCTGCTCTTTCTCTTGTTACTGGAGAAGCGGCCCCATCGGCTGACCCTGATCGATTGGCTGGCTCTTTCGGCGCTGGGCGGCTTACTGGTTCAGATAAAAATTTATGCCTTCATCCTTTTGTTCCTGGCCTTGCTTTTGCGCCGCAAGGTTCGTTTGGCCATTGGTGTTGGTTTGTTTGGCCTGGTGTTTATTCTTCCCAGCCTGGGGGGAGCCAAAGGCTTTCCCTTTGTCCTCCAACCCCTCTGGTTTGCCAAAAGCATGTTCGAATCGCCGGACCGGCTTTACTGGCGAAAGTTTGCCGAAGCTTGGCAGGTCTACGAAAACAACGGCGTCATTCTTAAATTAGTTCTTGTCAACCTCATCGCCTTAGTTGTTTTTTACCTCGGCAATCTTTGGGTCCGCGTTATCGGTCTAATCCGCCTCGTCCGGGGCGACGGCTTGGCCCTCTCGGGCAAGCTTGCCGCCACGATTACCCTCTTGGGTCTCGTGATTCCGCTCATCTTCACCCAAAAGGCCAATCCCTGGAACACCATTCAGTTTTTCTACTATTCCCTCTTTTTTTTGAGTTTCTTCACCGCCGAAGAAATCGGCCGCTGGCTCCT
>DATDRC010000098.1:0-7336 GCA_035291985.1 Patescibacteria group bacterium | reverse complement strand
CTATAGCTTGGGTGGAGGCGAGGTGGGCAAAGAAGAGGTGACCAAAGGTAACTTGATCAGCCATCAGGTGAGATTGGAAATCTCCGGTGCCCCGGTTAACCTGATCGGTTTTGTCGATAATCTCGACAGCTATTTACCGGTAGCCTCGGTTTCGGAACTGGCGCTGTCTGAAGTGGGCAAGATCTTTACCAGCGGTGGGGGTGACTCGAGGTTGAATTTGACCTTGACCTATTATCACAAGCCATTACCGCCGCCACCAGCCGGATTTTTGCTGACTAATTTTTTGACCCCCGATGAATTTTCCACGATTACGGCACTGACCGCCTTTCGCCGTTTGGGGACGGTAACACCTTCGGAGGGCGTAACGACAACCTTTGGAAAAGACAATCTGTTTGGACTCTAGCTACTCGGTTGGGGTTGAGTCGAATTCGGGGGGCGCAGTTTCTGCGGAGACGTTTCGGTTTTTTTCATCGACGACGTCGATGTTGACGCGCAGGCCCCGCTTGATGGCGATGATCCGGCCGATTTGGCGAATGGCCTTGATGACCTTGCCCGCTTTGCCGATGACGCGGCCCATGTCTTCGGGGTTGACCTTGATGCTTAAATTTTCGACACCGGCGGCTGATTCCTCGGTGATGACGACGTCTTCGGGGTGATTGACGATGTTGGGGATGATGTATTCGAGGAGCTGTTTCATGTTAGTGGTTCGATGGGCTCACCATCTGCGATTTGGCTACCAGCGCTTTGACGGTAGACGTGGGTAGGGCGCCCTTGGCGAGCCATGATTGGTAAAGGTCGCGGTTCAGTTTGACCTGATCAGTGGCGGCGTGGGGGTCGAAGTGGCCCAGGTGCTCGATAATGTTGCCGGTCAATTTTTCGCGGTCATTGGCGACGACAATCCGGTACTGGCGGTGGTTCCTTTTGCCGGTGGGGGTGAGTTTGATCTTGAGCATGGGCGTATTATAACATTTACGGTTTATTGGTAACCCCGAGGGCCATTTGGGCGGCCTGCTGTTCAGCCTCCTGCTTGCTCTTGCCGTGGCCCCGCCCCGTTTCCTGGTTGTCGACGAAGACGGCCACCTCAAAGATCTTGTTGTGATCCGGACCTTCCTGGCTCATGACTTTATAGGCTGGCGAAAGCAGACCCAGGCTTTGGATTTTTTCCTGGTAGAGCGACTTGGCGTCTTTGAGCTCATTTTTGCTGAGAACCCTTTGGGCTTGAGGAACAATGAAGCGGGTAATGAAATCAGAGGCCCGTTCTAGTCCCCCATCCTTAAAAATGGCGCCAATCAGGGCTTCGACCGTGTTTTCCAGAAGGGAAGGATTTTCCCGGCCCCCGCCCATGACCTCTCCCCTGCTCATCCGCAGATATGACCCCAGGTTAATGGATCTGGCCACTTCGGCCAGGCCTTCGGTGCGAACAACGGCACTGCGGGCGGCGGTCAGAAAACCCTCGGACTCGTTTGGTCTGGCCTGATAGAGGTAGTTGGTGATGATCATTTCCAGAACAGCGTCGCCCAAAAACTCGAGCCGCTCGTTGCTTTCCTTGACTCCCTGTTCATTGAGACTGGAGCGGTGGGTCAGGGCCGTTGCCAGCAAGGTCGGATCCTGGAAGTCATAGCCAAGACTTTTTTGCAAAGGGGCTAAATCAGGGGGATTCATTTTCGGTTTTAGGTTTTAATTTCTACTTTTATTTCTCCGCGGGTGAACTTGAGAGCGGTAGCCAGAGCGCCGTTGACAAAACTGCCGCTCGTCTGACCGCCATAGCGCTTGGCGATTTCGACCGCTTCGTCAATGACGACTTTGGTGGGGACCTCCGATTTGTTCAGCAGTTCGTTGATGGCAACGCGCAGAACCGAGAGGTCGACGCGGTTGATTTGGGACAGGGGCCACTCCGGGGCGCACTTGACGACGATTTCGTCGATGGTGGTGAGGTGGCTTAGGGTTTGGGCGGCCAGTTCGTTATCGAGTTCCTGGGGTAAGAAAGTATAGGCGAAGAGCTGCTTGACAGCCTTGATGCGGTTGAGATGGCGGGGGTCGGCAGCGGTTTTCACTCGAAGAGCTAAGGTGCTTAGTGGTGACAGGCAGGACAGGCGAAATGAGCCAATTTCAATTTACCGCAGTTCTTGCAGACGACGGATTTTTTGGCGGCAACCTTGATCTGGGAACGACGCTTGCCTTGTCTCCTGGTTGATAGTTTTCGTTTTGGTGTAGCGGCCATAACTGACCGTATTTTACCAAGAAGCGAGATTTCTGGCAAGGCGTTGGGCGGAAGCCTCGTTTTTCTCGAGTAAGGCGAGAGCGATTTCCTTGGCCTGTTTGAAAAGGACTTTATTCCAGAAATTCTTGAGGCGGACCGGCAGCCAGCCGTGCTGTTTGTCCCCGAAGAGTTCGCCGGCGCCGCGAAGCCGGAGGTCGAGCCTGGCTAAGGTAAGGCCGGAGTGGTACTTTTCCATCAGCGCCAGGCGGGTGTTGGCTTCTTCCTCATTACTGCCGCTGACGAGTAAGCAATAGCCCTGGCGTTCCCGCCGGCCGACACGGCCACGCAATTGATGGAGGGTGGCCAGGCCGAAATTGTCGGCGCCGTGGATAATGATGACGTCGGCCTGGGGAATATCGACGCCAACTTCGATGATGGTGGTGGCGACGAGAATGCCCCCGGTGGTCTTTTTAAACGCCGCTAATGTCAGGGCGATCGCTTCAGACTTCATTTGGCCGTGAATTAGAAAAACTTCGGTAAAGGAGCTGCAAACGGTTTGATAGCGTTTAAAAATTTTTTCCGCCCCCTCTTTTTCAGCGACCCCGTGGATGGTAGGAGCGACGGCAAAGACCTTGCTCCCCCGCTCGACCTGTTGCTTGAGCCAGGCGGTGCTTTTTTTAAAGCGCTCGGGGTCCAGGACCCAAGTTTTGATCGGCAGTCTGTTTTTGGGTTTAGCGGAGAGACTGCTGATGGCGACCTCGCCAAAAAGACCAAGGGCGAGGCTGCGGGGAATTGGCGTGGCGGTCAGGTTGATTAGATGGGGTGTCGGTTTTCGGGTTAATAATTCGGCGCGCTGTTGGACCCCAAATTTGTGCTGTTCGTCGATGGCCAAGGCGGCCAGGGGGAAAGGCAGGCTTAGTGGTAGTTGGGTCAGGAGGGCGTGGGTGCCGATGAAGATGGTTGGTTGTGGCGGGATCTGCCTTAGCGGCCTCTTGGCGCTGACCAGGATAACCTGTTTTTTTGGCAGACCGAACATTAAAAAAGTTTGGTAATGTTGGGCGGCCAGGATTTCGGTGGGAGCGAGAAGACAAAACGACTGCCCGGCGGCGAGGGCTTGGGCGGCCAGAAAGAAGACGATCACGGTTTTGCCCGAGCCGGTTTCACCTTGGATCAGCCGGTGGGTAAAAGAAGATCGGGTTAGATCCTGATAAGAACTTTCAATCGCTTTGACTTGACCGGTGGTTAATTTAAAAGGCAGGGACTCAATCAGATGTCGGTGTAAGACTCGATCAACTATCAGACTGGGCGAGGGCGGCAGTTTTCTGATTTCGGCCAGGTTAGTGATATTAAGCAGGAGGTGGTGATTAAAGGCCAGGCGTTTGTCGGCGGCCAGGTGAGCGGCGGTTTCCTTGGGGAAGTGGATGGAGTGCAGACTGTCACGATAACCAAGGAGGCCAAGTTTATTTAGAATTTGATTATTTAAAGTGTCGGTTATGGCTGTTTTATCGAGGGCGAGCTTTATTTTCTGGCGTAAGAAACGACTGCTGACTCCGGCGGTCAGTGGGTAAATGGGCACCAGTCCGTGAGTGTGGAGACTTTGGTCGTTGGCCGGTTCAATGGTGGGGGCAATGAGAGTAATTTTGTCAAAGAAGAAGGCGGCTTTGCCGGCGACCAGATACTTTTCCCCCGGTTTGATGAGGCGGCCGATGTAGGGATTGTTAAACCAAGTCAGGTTTATTTTTCCGGTCTGGTCCTGGGCGCTGACGGTGGTGACCGATTTGCCGCTTTTGGTATTAAACCGTTTGGCTTCGCCTAAGGCGGCCAGGAAACTGACGTCGGTTTTGGGTCGGATCTGTCTGATGGTGGTCTGTTTTCGGTAATCGAGGAAGCGGGAGGGGTAGTGGTGGAGCAGGTCGCGAATCGAAGCGAGTTTGAGGTGGGAAAGTTTGGTCGTGAAAGTCGGGCCGATGCCGGGGAGAGCCGTGATAAGGGCGTTTACTGAGAGGGCTTGGTTAGAAGCCATAGAAAAGAGGCGCCAGTGAGGAAATGACCAAAATCAGCGAGCCGATGACGATCAGGATGGTGAAGAGTCTTCTCTTTCTTTTGGAAAAAAGCATAGCTACTGGATTATATCAAAATAGCCGTTTAAGATAGAGGCTATGGCATTGGGTAGTTATCGGCGGCGTCGTTTTCGTTTGCCATCGTGGCCGGCTTTTATGAAAAAGCCCAATTGGGGCAAGGTCATTTTTTTGGCGGTCATTTTGGGAACGCTTTTTTTTGTCGGTCTGGTGGTTTGGTTTTCGCGCGATCTGCCGGACCCAAACAAGATTGTCAGGCGGACCGGCTTTAGCAGTATTATTTCCGATAGGACCGGGAAAGAAGTGCTCTATGACCTGTATGAAGATCAAAACCGGAAGTTTACGCCCCTGGCCGAGATACCCGATTATTTGAAGAATGCGACGATCGCGATCGAGGATAAGGATTTTTATAAGCACAGCGGTTTTGATCCCCTGGCCTCGGTGCGGATTTTGAAAAACGTCGTTCTTAGCCAGCGACTGATTGGCGGCTCGACGCTGACCCAGCAGCTGGTCAAGATGATCCTGTTGACGAATGAGCGGACGCTAACCCGGAAGATGCGCGAGTTTATCCTGGCCCTGCGGATTGAGAGAAGATTTACCAAGGATGAAATCCTGCAGATGTATTTGAACGAGGCCCCCTACGGCGGGACGGCCCGGGGTGTTTCAGCGGCGGCGGAAATGTATTTTGGCAAAGAAGCCGGCGAGTTAAATCTGGTCGAAAGCGTCATCTTGGCCGGTATTCCTCAATCCCCCAGTCGTTACTCGCCTTTCAGCGGCAAGGACTCGAGGGCGTATGTGACCCGGGCACGGGAAGTGGCCAGACGGATGCGCGAGGACGGCTATATCGATGCTTCGACGGAGAAGCAGGTGGTCGATGCTTTGGAGACGGTGGAGTTTAAAGCGAACAGCACCAGTCTTAAAGCGGGCCATTTTGTGATGTATGTCAAGGAAAAGCTAACCGAGATGTTGGGCCCGGGAATATTGGAAGAGGGTGGTTTGAAAGTGACGACGACCCTGGATCTACCGCTTCAGGAGGCGGCGGAAAAGATTGTGGCCGAGGAAATTGCCAAGGTGGAGAAGACGCTTCTTATCAGCAATGGGGCGAGCATCATTGTTGATCCGAAAAATGGTGAGATTTTGTCAATGGTGGGATCGCGGGGCTACTTTGATACCGACATTGATGGTCAAGTCAACGTCACCACCCGACCCCGCCAGCCCGGTTCCTCGATCAAGCCGGTGGTTTACGCCACCGCTTTTGCCGAGGGCTTCACCCCGGCGACGATGCTGGCCGATGTGGTGACTGAGTTCCCGGGCAAGGATGAAAACACGCCCTATATGCCCAGGGATTATGACGGGAAAGAAAGAGGGCCGGTGAAACTGCGGGAGGCCCTGGGCAGCTCGCTCAACGTGCCGGCGGTGAAATTACTGGCTTTAATCGGAGTACGCGATGTTTTGACCACCGGCTACCGCCTGGGACTGGGCACCTTGGAGCCGACCAAGGAAACGCTCGCTCGTCTGGGCCTGTCGCTGGCTCTGGGCGGCGGTGAGGTGCGCCTACTTGACCTGGCGGCCGCCTATGGCGCTTTTGCTAATGGCGGCCTGAAAGTAACGCCGGTAGCCATTTTGAGGGTGGTAGACAAGAATGGCAAGACGCTGTTTGAACACAAACCGGTGGCCCCGGAAAGGGTGCTGGATGACAAGGTGGCCTTCCTGATTAACTCGATCCTGGCGGATAATAACGCCCGCCTGCTAACCTTTGGGGTCAACTCGTATTTAAACTTGGGCAGTCGGGCGGTAGCGGTCAAAACCGGGACGACCAACGACCTGAAGGATAACTGGACGATTGGTTGGAGCCGGGACGCGGTGGTGGGGGTCTGGGTGGGAAATAACGACAACAAGCAAATGAAGAACGTGGCCAGCGGCGTTTCCGGAGCGGCGCCGATCTGGCGGCGGGAAATGCTGGAGTTTTTGAGTAAGACGCCCGACCGACCATTTGACAGACCGGGCGGTATTGCGGAGATAGAGGTTGACAAAATCAGCGGCTACCCGGCCCACGATGGCTTTGAGAGCTACAAAGAGTGGTTCATTGACGGCACCGTGCCTTCGGGTGACGATCCGGTTCACAAGAGGATCCAAGTTTGTAAGGGCCAAAACGACAAGTTGGCGAACGCGGTCCAGGTGGCCCAGGAAAATTTCGATTGGCGGGAGGTAATTCTGCTGAAAGAAAAAGATCCCTTAACCGACCGCGATCTGTGGCAAAAAGCGATCGACGGTTGGATAGCGACGCAGTCGGCCGATCCGCGGGTCAAGTTACCGACCGAGTATTGTGAAAGCGGCAATTCGATAACGGTTAATATCACCAATCCAACCTCAAAGAGCCGGACCGATGGCGGGACAATTGAAATTAGATTTGATGTTTTTAGCGACAAGAGTGTAGACTGGGCCGAGTTGTATTTGGATGGCAATCTGGAGCAGACATTCACCTCGCTCCCCTACCGCAAGTCGTTCACCCTGTCGGCCGGGAACCACACCGTCCGCATCGTTGCGAGAAATGCTGACGGCAATACGGCCGAACAAACAACCGAGTTTGCTATCAACCAGGATTTTGTCACTCCGACGCCAACACCGACGCTGACCCCCTCCCCTACGCCGACGACTTGAGTAGTTTTTCTTTGATGTGGTTGACTTCCGCCTGGGTTAGATTTCTCTTTGGATTATTAAAGTGAATGGTGAAGGTGTGCTTATTTTTCAATGAGTCTTTGTAGGTAACTTGGGTGATTAATTTACTCTCCGCTTTGATTAATTGAATTAGCTCGCCAATGGCCCGATTCGATTCGATGGTAATATCCTCGATCATATCGGGGTATTCGGAGATAGGGGTGTAGGTATAGGCGGTATTGGCCAGGGAGGCAACGGTGCGGAAGTCGAGGTTGGCAAGATAGATATCAGACTTGAGATTGAAGGCGGACTTGACCGCCGGCTTGATGGCACCAAAGACGCCGAGGAAATGTTTGCCGGAATAAACTTCAGCTGTTTGATTTATCTGCCAGGGCCCGCT
>DATDRC010000097.1:0-4493 GCA_035291985.1 Patescibacteria group bacterium | reverse complement strand
CGACGCCAGCAAGACTTTCCAAGGCGCGAGCCATGATTTTGTCACCGAATTCCTTCTTGGTAATTTCGCGACCCCTGAATTTTACCACGAGTCGGACTTTGTCGCCATCCAAGAGGATTTTTTTGACCCGGTTGAGTTTGATTTGGAGGTCGTTTACGGCCATAAAGGGTTTAAGGTCAATCTGCTTTGTCTCCTGGGCTCCTGCCTGGCCGGCCCGTTCCTTCTTGCTTTCCTGGTATTTGAATTTAGAGAACTCGATCAGTTTGACGACCGGCGGCTGGGCCGTTTCGGCCACTTCGACGACGTCGACACCCAGATCTTTGGCCTTGGCGAGAGCCTCTGACAGGCTCATGACACCCAGCTGGGTGCCGTCCGGCCCGATGGCCCTGACCGTTTCGGCCTTGATATATTGATTGATGCGGTGAAATTTACCCATTATTTATGGCTAATTTTAGCAAAAACGAGTTCATAGAACAATCCCCTCCCGCTTTGCCTCGCCTTTGGCGGGTAAAACGTATAGGTCTTGGCCAAAGTCGCTGATGCCGACAAACTCGGCCCGGCCGGAAACAATTTCTTCCAGCGGTTCACAATGGCGGCAGCCGCCGGTTGGACACTTGAAGCGTTCCAGTTTCCTGGCGAGCTTGATCTGTTTGGCCACTTTCAGAATTTTTTGCTGACTTTCGGCCAGGTCGGGTAAGGTTTTTTCAACCGGGGTGTCGCTGCTGTCGAGATACCAGTAGCTGGCCTGGGCGACCTTTCGCTTTTGGCAGTGATGGACCAGGAGGTGGTAGATAGGTAGTTGCATTGACTTGGAGTCTTCCTCTCTTTTGCTGGTCTTGAAGTCGATGATATGGACCGAGTCGGTGTCGGGAAGATATTCGAGCCAGTCGACTTTGCCGCAGAGAATGATGTTGTCATCTTCTGAAAGCCAGAAATACGGTAGCTCCATGTCAATTTTGACGGCCAGATTCAGCAAGGGACCGGGATGGTCATCGACCTTTTTAAGCATCTTAATCCCCCGTTCCTTGTAGCGATATTCGGTTTCGACATCGAAGAAACCACCGCGCCGACCGCTGATTTTGCCCCAGACAGTTTCGAATTTGGCCAGGAGCGGTTCACGAAAGCGGTTTTTGGTGGGGAGGACCGAAAGGGACTCGAGAACTTCGTGGACGGCGCTACCCAGGGAAAGCGGCGGGGTGACCAGTTGGATTTTGTGGTTGGTTTTGGGGTCGCGGTAGACGTTTTTGAAAAAGTAGGCCCGGGGGCAGGTAAGAAAGTCAGACAGGGAGGAGTGGGAAATCCAGGTGGCGGTGTATTTGTCTTTGGCCATGAGGATACTATAGCAAAGATATCCGACACTCTATTTGTGTGGTCTATTTTAGAGAAATTCTAACGTATTTCAAATTAAATTAGGAGCGCGCGGTTCGCACTATTTGTATTTTCCGTTCGGTTACACCTCACTGCGGGCCATACGCCCGTTTTAGGCGGACGAAGCTATCTCAACATATGGCTCGCTATTCAATCTCGCCATATAAATATCAGCTAGTTAGGAGAAGATTTTACTATCTGATATTTCTATCGAGATAGCCCGGCGGGAAACATTGCCTCGTACTGCTTAATTGTTTCCTCCTGTTTTTTAGCTGCTTCTTTAGCAGCGGCCACTATAATCTTTTTTTTCTCCCTCGCAGGGTAGTCAAAGAAATTCTTTGGCTCCACCACTTGTGGTCGCCCGGCTAGAGCGTAAAAGATGCGGGATAACATTGTTTTCATTATTACAGTATGTTTACTAATTTACAAGGAGTTTTTGTAAGGGGCCCATAGTATAGCTCGCCCCCAGCTTTTTATCAACTGTAGGCACATTAAACAATGTTTTTATAGCCTTGTTGGCCTCGTTTTGAATGATCACATTAAGCTCGATTTGATCTCCAAACTCATTTTTAATTTTAATTACATTCTCCTTGGATGCGAAAAATGACTCGATGAAAGCATCTTTGGGTATATTTCTTTTCTCGATTGCATCACGTTTTTTGGTGAATTTCCAAGCGATTAGAGGTTCTTGATACAAATAGAAAATGCCAACCTTTCTGGATTTATTTAGCGACCTGACGATATCTTCGTGAGCGATATTGTATTTTGCAAAAGTACCATCAACGATGCAGTTCTGACCGTGGTCTTGGACGTGATCAAATATCTTTTCTACACCCACCGCAGAGGCTGCCTGTACTTCGTGGGCATTGTTGCCATTAAATTGCGGAATCATCGAGCGAATTTCGTCAGCATCGATTCTCACAATACGTTGCTCTGGGTCTCTTTTTTGAAGCTCGGGAATAATTGATTTTGAGAACTCAGTCTTACCGGCGCCCGGACAGCCAGCCATAAACATTGTAAAAGGATTCAATGATCTAGGGTAATCCGAAAGACGACAAAATCGGTCAATAAGCTCTCTTCTATGTGATTTGATGAAGGTGATTGCCTCGTCGGAAATACTCATGTTTATAAGTGAATACAATTGATCCGAGCCTGTTTATTTATTTTACCAGCTTTATATTGCGCCCTGCAGGCGAAAAAAATCGCGCGCAAAGAAAATACAAATGGCAAAATCCGAGATTTTGCCAAAAGAGTTGGCTCGAACTATCTTTTAGACCAGAGAAATTTAATTGTCGAATACAAAAAGCCCTTCGCATCGCTCCGCGCGGCCGCTCTCGCGCGGGCGACTGTTCCGGCGAGTGAACAAAATTCCATCAGAGTGGGCCCGATTGGACTCGAACCAATGACCTTTTCAATGTCAATGAAACGCGCTACCAGCTGCGCCACGGGCCCTTCGAAGCTATATTTTACTATGAAATGGTTTTTTCGTTAAGGTCGATTTTGGATCGACACTTCACTCGACCAGCTCGTTCAGTCTATTGGTTTAGCGTCTGTTGAAGGCGGCGGCAATAGTCTCAAATATCAATTGACGGGTGGAAATCGCTACGAATTTATTAAGTTGAGGTAATTTCTTGAAATTAATTATTTGTTGATTGTGTTCCATAAAAAGAAATAGTCGTTCGATTTGTTCGGGGGTGACGGAGCCCTCATTGATTGAGTCCATTAATTGTTTAATGAAAATAATATCTTCTGCTTGATCGCGCAGGAGTGTTTCGTAAAGATGTGGTTCTGGGGTGATGGGGGGAGTTAGTTTTTCCATGAAAGGTGTTGATTTTAGGTCGATCTGATGATCGACATTTCGCTCAGGCCCGTCTGGGGACGTGCATTTCGCTCAACCGGCGGAGCGGGCGATGGCGTGTTCCTCACTGAGCATGTAGGCAGTACCGCCCTTCTTGGTATTGGCCCAGAAAGCGCCACCCTTTTGGGACGAACGTTTTTTGAAGACAGATAGCCAGGAGTTGGCCTCGGAGACGTTCTTGCGGATAAGGGCGATAACTTCGCGGATGTGTTCAAAGAAGGTCAGGTGGTAGGTGCCGGGGGTGACGACCTGGCTTTGGATGGCCTGGGTAATATTTTGGTCGTATTTAATGATCTGTTTGGCCAGAGCTTTTAATTCATTTCTGATCTCCTCAATCTTTTGGGCGATTTGCTTGTCCTTGGCGGAATAGACCTGTTCCCATTCCTTTTGGCGGGCCTGGTGGAACTGGGCAACGCGCAGTTTTTCGATTTCTTTTTGGCGGTTGAACTCGGTAAAAGGATTGGCGCCAAAAGGAGATTCGAAAGGATTTCCGGGACGGGCCGCCTGGTTATTTTTGAGGGACTCGAGGAAGTTGATGACCCCGGGGGCGGCTGATTTACTGCTGGTGTTAGCCTTTGGGGGGGCGAAGGTTTGATTCATATTTCTTGAGCCTATAATATCAGAGTTTTAAGAGGCTGTCAACAGCCTTGCGTTTCAGGAGGACGCTCTCGAGGTAAGGCCGGTCGGCATCCTTCACTTGGGCGGCGCTCTGAAATGATTTTATCTCATCGGCGCCAACTGTCAATTTGAGGTCACGGGCGACGGCAAAAACGAGGAAATCCAGTTTCAGGCTCTCGATAGCCGTCTTCTGGTACTCCTCCCTGATTTGTTCGGGCGTCTTCTTGATCGATTTGAGGTAATCGGGCACGGAGAGGTTGAGGGACTCGGTTTGGCTAACCAGGCGGCTGAGAGAACGATTGACTTCTTCGTCGATGAGGGCCTGGGGAATTTCCATCTTGACCGAGTCGAGAAGGGTGTCGAAGGCGACCTTGAGCTTTTTGTCGTCGTTTTCCGGCTTGGCCTTGGTGTAGGCGGCCTTGATTCTGGCCTGGTATTCCCCGAGCGTGAACTCGGGATAAAGAGGAACTTCGAGGCTAAAGACCCAGTCTTCTTTGCTAGTGTCTTCTTTGGTTAGCCTGGGGTTAGCGATGACCTTGAGGTTGAGATCTTTGACGGCCTGGTCGATGGCGTGACCGAGAAGATGGCTAACGGTTCTTTGCTTCAACTTTTCCGGGTCGAGGCTGTTTTTGACGACATTGAGGGGGGC
>DATDRC010000096.1:0-4204 GCA_035291985.1 Patescibacteria group bacterium | reverse complement strand
ATATAATGCCCCCACTCGTGAACCAGAACCAGGACGGACAGGATCGCCAGAAAAATCACTAATTGCACCATTCCCCCATTCTAAACGAAAAAGTCCCGTGGTGATACACGGGACTTTGATAAAGACACATTTCCTCAAACTGGGGCGCGAATTGCTCCATTTGAGACAGGAGGCGAGCCGTCCACCAGGACGGTTGGGGCATTGAACCCGACGTTACGCCGGGTTAAGGAGTTGGTGGTACACCAAAGACCATGCCCGGTTTGCCTTGAACGGCCCGCCAGTGCGGACGAGGGCGTTTGCATCCCCATCTTCGCCCTAAGCACATCGAGCACCTGCCCCTCTACAGGGACAGGATCTCGGAAGCTTACAAGCGACGCATTACGACAATGCTAAGTCCGCGTTTAACGTGCCCGCAAAATATATCAAACAGACACCCGGATGTCAAGAAAAAACGGCTACCTCTTTTGCCGCCCCGCTTTCCGAATAATCTCATCAATATCAGGCTGGGACGGTACATACTTGTCCGGCTCCTGAGAAATAGTCTCCTCCGTCCGTCTCTCTGAACCAGTATGAAGAAACGCGTGTGCCAACCTCACTCCGCGGTCGACAGCCACACCGGCACCAACCGACGATATCGCCCCGACAGCCAAAGAAGTTAGTATTCTCGCCATGGGCTCCATACCCTCACTCACCATAAATTGTGTACCGGTAGCCCAAATAAAAGTCGTGGCCATCTCTAGTGCAATTGCCGCCCGATGGACAAACGGATACTGAACCCCCTCTACATACTCTGGCATAAACTATTTACCTTTATTAATTGTTAAAAACCCAACAATCTCATCAACATCAACTTTGATATTCATTTGTCTTACTTTCTCCACATTATCAGTAACATATTTCTCCAGACTCTCAAATAACTTCTTTTTCGACTCATCGTCGGGGCCATCGATATTGATGTTTCCCACCAACGACTTCATCTCCTCTTCATTTAAACTCTTCCCCACTTTTTTAAGAAAAACTAGCACCGCCGCCCTTTCCACTAGCCCCCACTTCTCCAAAGCCTCAGTCTTCGTCATTCCCGTCTCACTCAAGGTCTTGATAAATTGAGATTTACCCAGTAGATCGTCAAACATATTTGTCAGTATACATTAAATCGCTAAAATTTCTCCTTCCTTCCTCTTCCCCATTTCCTCGATCTTGGCCATGTATTCGTCCAGCACCTTCTGGAGCTGTTCCAGAAGCCGATCAATATCATCCTCGGAAACACCGGGTTTGCCTTTGCGGTGGTCAATTTCTTCCTTGATCTCCAGCCGTGCTTGCCTGGCCATCACCCGACCGCTTTCCACCTTCTGGTGGAGCAGCTTAACAAAATCGTTGCGCCTTTCGGTCGTCAGGGCCGGAATATTAATCCGAATAATATCCCCGGAAACGCTCGGGGACAGTTGCAGTTCGCTTTCCAAAATCGCCTTCTCAATATCCCGAATAACACTCTTGTCCCAGGGTGAAATCACTATCAGATTGGCGTCCGGTGCCGTCACACTGGCCAGTTCAAACAGCTTCATCCGCTGACCATAGGCCAGCACCTCTACTCCCGAAACCAGATCCGGTTTCGCCTTCCCCGTCCGAATTGTCGCCATATCGCCGGCGACCACTTCCATCACTCTGTCCAGATTAGTATGTAATTTCTTGATTAGTTCGTGCTGTTCCATACTACCGATATACCATTTCAATCATTGACCGCGTTTCACCCACTTCCCTCCAACCTTTTCCCACTTATCCGCTGCCGCCTCTGGCGATTCCGGCCGTTGACCCCTCAAATTCGAGGCCAACTGTCCCATTCCCTCGAGTCCTCCCGCCGGACCCTCGTCAACCAGAACCTGAAGTTCTGGTTCTGGTTTCACGCGCGCCGCGTTCATCTTTGCCAGAGAGTCATCTTTTCTTTTAGTAATACTCGCCAAAAGCTCGGCTATCCTATCTTCCATAGACCTAGCCTAACCGAAAACATCTCCTGAAGCAACTGGGAAAATTTAGAGCGCGAAGCGGACAAAACGGACGACCTTGATGTTTTCCCCGGTCCGGCCAATCAACGCCTTGACCAAATCTTCAATCTTTTTACTGCCGTCACGGATGTAGTCCTGCGCCAGCAGCTCCTCGACATCGGCCGGGTTCATCGAAGCCACCTGCAGCGCCACTTCCTTACACAACGTCTCAAAGTCAGCGGTCTTGGCAACAAAGTCGGTCTCGCAGGCAATCTCGACCATCGCCCCGACTCTGCCGGTACTGTGAATATAGGCGTAGACCCGGCCGCTCTTCACTTCCCGGTCCGCCTTGTTGGCCGCCTTGGTCAAACCTCTCTGGGCAATCAGCTCCTCCGCTTTGGCCATATTACCCTTGGCTTCCTCCAGGGCCTTCTTGGCGTCCATCACCCCGGCGCCGGTCTTTTCCCTTAGCTCCTTGATTTTATCCATCATTTTCTTTTATTATTCCTCATTCTTCCTAACTTTTCCTGCCGCAATCGCCTGTCCAAACAATTTGACCACAATTTCGATCGCTTTGGTAGCGTCATCATTCATCGGCACGAGATACTTGATCGGATCGGGGTTGCCATTGCTATCGACCAAACCGAAAATTGGCAAGTTCTTGTTTGTCCCCTCACGAACCGCCGATCGCTCTTTGTGGGTGTCAACAATGACGAGCACCTCCGGAGCGGTTTTCAAATCGGCCAATCCTCCCAAGAACTTCTCCAGACGAGAAATCTGTCGGTCAAAAAGAATCTGTTCTTTCTTGGTATATTTCTTCAGCTCTCCCGCTTCCCGCTTCTTTTTCAAGTCAAGCATCTTGTCGATTCTCGTCTTGACCTGTTTCCAGTTGCTGATGATGCCCCCCAACCAACGCTCATTAACATAACCAACCTTATTTTCCATCGCCACCGCCTTGACAATCTCTTTCGCCTGACGCTTCGTGCCGACAAAAACGATGTTCTTGCCTTCACTGGCCAGTTTCGTCAGGGCATCACAAGCCTCATCGAGTTTGGTAACTGTTTTTTCCAAATCAAAAATGTGGATTCCTGCTTTCTTCCCCCAGATGTATTTTTTCATCTTGGGATTCCAGCGCTTGACCTGGTGGCCAAAATGCGCCCCGGCATCAAATAGTTCCTCGGCGGAAACTCGCGCTTTCTTAACGACCTCGCTGGATTTTACTTTTGTCGCCATATCGTTTCATCTTCCATGACTCTCTCCGGCCGTTTCAGGAAGATTGCCGGTGAGCTTTTATAACCTGCCTATTCTACCACAACTTACGCTCAAGCCGCAATCGCGCCCTCCCCGGACCGAATCAAATAAAGCGAACCTTCAGTGGAGCTAATTTCAAACCCCGAAGCTTCCGGTCGTTGGTTATAAAAACATCTGCCCCACCAACAATCGCCGTCGCCAACTGTATCGCGTCCGGTGTCCTAAGCGACCTGTTTTCCCGCCGTAGCTCCGCCGCTTTTTGACTAATTTCCCAATCGACCGGAAAAACCACTAAACCTGGTGTCTCTTGAAAGAACCTCTCGATTCCACTGACCACTTCCGATAATTGGGAGTATCTCGGTGCGGATAAGGCCTCAACCACCGATACTATTGACGTTATCAGTTTAAACTTACTCCCCTTGGCTGACGATAATATCTTTCCAACTTGCCCAAAAAAAGTGGGCGTTTGTTCAAAATGGTAAATAAAAATCATCGAGTCCAGAGCGATCTTTTTCATGACCACGGCTTACTTTTATCCCAAGATGCTCTCTCCCTTTCAATATATTTGTCTACATCTCCATAGACGCCCTTAGCGATACCCGCAGTCCGCGCTACCCAATCTACCTGGCCAGGTTCGATCGTCGCCGTCGGCACCCGAAGTTTTTCTTCATAACGCAGTTTCACCTTTTTTCCGCCCATCAACCCCATCGCCCTGCGAACCCTTACGGGAATAACAATTTGCCCCTGTGAAGAAACAGTCAACACATAAGTCATAACTAAATCTATAACACAAAGTTAAATGCTTGTCAACTCATCATTTAACTTTGTCAACGTGTAAAGTAACATCTCAATCTTCGTCGTTTCTTTGCGTCTTAGTTTTCCTTTGACAGGTGGGGGTATTCTTCTTCTCAAGAAAGGAGGTGAGAAAAATGAAGAAGCCCATAGCTGTTCGTGAGCAAGTCATTGTTTCACTT
>DATDRC010000095.1:0-4467 GCA_035291985.1 Patescibacteria group bacterium | reverse complement strand
TGAAACTGGATAGACACGCAGATCGCGGGCGTAATCCATCAGATCGGCAAGGCTGACGACTTCGTAATAGACCGATTCTGAAGGGAGGTACATCAGGGCGAAATCGACAGTACCTTCACTCGGAAGAATGTATTTGCTACTGATATCTTTGATGTGTTTTTTGACGTCGCGAATG
The DNA here is from genome assembly GCA_035291985.1 of Patescibacteria group bacterium. Taxonomy (GTDB): domain Bacteria; phylum Patescibacteriota; class Microgenomatia; order UBA1400; family MFAQ01; genus 2-01-FULL-50-23. The sequence goes on along the minus strand of DATDRC010000095.1, from coordinate 4,292 downwards.
AAAAGGTTTTTGAAGGCTTCCTTTTCTTTTTCATCTTCAGAGCGGAACATTTTCTGGAAATTCTCGAGGGGGAACTTGGAATCAATGGGGAGCAATCCCGCGTCGGTCTGGATGGCGACGTCAACGATTAAGCCAGATTTGAAAGCGTGTTGGAGAAAAAGTGACTTCTTTGGAAACATTTGACCGACGAGATCTTTGAGAACCTGTTCGCCAATGTTGCCGCGCAGCTTGGGGCTCTTGAGATAGTCCTGAAGATCTTTCATTGAACGGCCGACTTCGGAAAAAACGCCGGCTTCTTTTTTCAAATCACCGATAACGGCGGTGGCGCGGTCGAGACGCTCGTGGAGTTCTTTGTAGCTACTCTGAAGAGTAGTGGTGAGGTGCTGGCTGTTGGTGTTTAAAGAGTTTTGAAGTGAGGAGAGCCACTTGACCAGAGTGGGGTCGCTTTTTGGTTCAAGTTTCTTGGCGAGGGCAAAGTAGAGAAAGAGGAAACAAAAGGCGATAAAAATGAGAGTCAAGAGTATTTCGGCAGACACAAGGTCATTATATGATGGAAGAGGATGAAAAGGAAAAAAATACCCGAAAGAAAAAAGCGGTTTGGCTGGTTGCTGTTTCTAACCCTTCTCGTTTGGTCCCTAATCGCGGCGACGATTATCTGGGTCGACCCGGAAAACATTGTCGATCTGGTGATTCCCGGGAGCTACTTCCTGTTTGGAGCCTTGCTTTTTGTCGGTATTTTTCTTTTCTTAACGATTGTCTTCCTATCGGCAAAAAGGGCGCTGTGGTGGGCCGGCGGAATAGTGCTGTTTCTTTATCTGCGACTGTGGGGGCTAGGGAGTCTTTTCAATGCTCTGCTGACCTTGGGGATAATTGTCTGCGGCGAGCTATATGCGCGATTTGGAGAAAAAGGGTAGAGTGCTATACTCTGGTCATGCAAATCTCGGCGAAGAAACTGAACAAGACTTTAGAGAATCAAATCAGACAAATGCTGGTCGGAGTTCTTTGTGAAGTTGATTCACCAAAGGTAATGGAAGAGATCCTGACTGACCTTTTGACCGAGACCGAACGGGTGGCGATGATGAAAAGAATGGGGATCGCGATCTACCTGGATAAGAGCCGGAGCTATGAGGATATAAAAAATAATTTGAAGGTCAGTTCGGCGACAATCGCGACGGTAGCCGAAGGGATGGGTAATCCGGGGGTAGGAGAAGTAATCAAGAGAATCAAAGCGGAAGAGTGGGCCAGCGACTGGACGGAGAAGATCAGCCGGGGGCTACGCCGGATTTTGCCGATCTAACTGGTACAATTTAGCCATGGGGAAGTTTTATATCACCACCACTTTGCCGTACGTAAATTCAAAACCGCACCTGGGTTTTGCAATGGAGATCGTGCGCGCAGACGCGATGGCCAGACTGCACCGCTTGATTGGCGACGAGGTTTTTTTTAATACCGGGACCGACGAGCATGGGCAGAAAATCTATAACGAGGCGCAGAAGGCGGGACAAACCCCAAAAGACTACACGGATGAATGGGCGGTCAAGTTTAGCTTGCTCAAGGATGCCTTGAACTTGAGTTACGACAACTTCATCAGGACAACGGACGAGCATCACATCAGGGCGGCGCAGGAAATATGGCGGAGGTGTAAAGCAAACGGCGATATTTACAAGAAAAAATATCAAATAAAATATTGTGTTGGCTGTGAATTGGAAAAGACGAACTCGGAACTGGTTGATGGTCGATGCCCCCTTCACCCCAAACTGGAGCTGGAAATCAGAGAAGAGGAGAATTACTTCTTCAGATTTTCGAAATATCAACAGGGGTTGCTAGATTTATACGAAAGCCAGCCTGATTTTGTGGTGCCAAGTTTTCGTCAGGAGGAAATCAAGGAATTCGTCGCTAATGGTTTGGCGGACTTTTCGATCTCCCGACTGAAGGCAAAAATGCCCTGGGGAGTCGATGTTCCTGATGATCCCGAGCAGACGATTTACGTTTGGTTCGATGCTTTGACTAACTATATTTCGGCAATCGGTTGGCCGGAAGATGAGAAAAGGTTTGGCGAGTGGTGGCCGGGATATCAAATTGCGGGGAAGGATAACCTGCGCCAGCAGGCGGCGATGTGGCAGGCGATGTTGATGAGCGCCGGACTGCCGACTTCCAAGCAAATCTTCGTCGAGGGTTTTGTTACCGCCGAGGGAGGAGTCAAGATGAGTAAGAGTCTGGGAAATGTAATTGACCCGATTGAGTATGTCGAAAGGTACGGAACCGAAGCGGTCAGATATTACATTCTGGCTAAATTCTCATCATTTGAAGATAGTTCAGTAAGTCAAAAGATGTTTGAGGAGGCTTTTAACAGTGACCTGGCGAACGGGATCGGTAATCTGGCGGCCCGGGTCTCGACCATGGCGGAACAAACAGGATTAGCGGTTGAGACGAAAGAAATGATGATTGATCCGGTGGTGGTTGAAGAGACAAAGGCGTGGCACTTCGACCAGGCGATGGCGGTGATTTGGCAGAAAGTGAAAGAGGCCGACACTCTAATCAATGAAAGGGAAGTTTGGAAACTGGCGGTGGCCGAAAAAGAAAACGCCCTCACTGATTTGGTCAACCGACTGAGACAGATCGGGACTGACTTGCGGCCGTTTTTGCCGGAAACGGCGGGGAAAATTTTGGAAATGTTTGCCGGGCCGGAGATAAAACGAGGTGAGAACTTGTTTAACCGGTTGGATCGAAAATGATCGATACCCATGCCCATCTGACTGACGAGCGGTTAGCTGGCCAGATCGATGACGTGTTGGCCCGGGCCAAAGAAGCCGGAGTTGACAAAATTTTAGTGCCAACTGTCGGAATACTGGATGGGAGAAAAGCGATCGAACTGGCGGAGGAATACGAAGCTGTTTGGGCGATGGTCGGGGTACATCCGGAAAGCGTAGATTTGTATAGATTCCCGATCGAGTCGGGAATGACGGTGGTAAGCGAATTGACTGAGTTAATAAAGTCTTCGAACAAGGTAGTGGGGATTGGAGAAATAGGATTGGATTTTCATTATGACCGGGAAAAGCGAGGCAAGACGCTGCAGCTTGAAATTTTTAAGGGGCAACTGGACCTGGCTGTCAAACTAAAACTTCCAGTAGCGGTACACATGAGAGATGCCGAGGAAGAAATGAGAGGAATACTAAAAACTTCCAGCAGTTTGCCTGCTGGTCAGTTTCATTGTTGGTCCGGCAGTGATGAATTGCTAGGGCTGGTGTTAGAAAAAGGTTTTTACGTTAGTTTTTGCGGCAATATTACTTATAAATCGGCTGACTTGCTCCGGGAGCAGGCCAAAAAGGTGCCCCTAGACCGGCTGCTACTGGAGACCGATTCTCCCTATTTGGCGCCCGGGGAGCGGCGGGGTAGCCTAAATGAGCCCGCTAATGTTAAAATAATAGCCGAATACATCGCTGATTTACTCGGTGTGTCATCTGAGACTTTAATTAATCAAACAACAGCAAACACTCAATGTTTATACTTGCTTGGCTAGTAAAGAAGTTTCCAAACGCGTCGCAACGGTTCTTGGAAATTCTACCCGGATTTACCAGTTGGAGCTTGATCCTGTTTCCAATCTGGGGTTCGTTCCTGACTCCCCTGGCGGTAGCCTATTACATTATCGCTTTTGATGTTTACTGGCTCTATCGCTCCCTTACCCTAGCGGCGCTATCGCTTCTGGCTCACTTTCGGATCAGGGCGGGTGAAAATTACGACTGGATGGGTGATGTGGCAGGGTTTCCTGATTGGAAAAAGGTCTATCACGGGGTGATTGTTCCAAACTACAAAGAACCGGGGAAAACCTTGGCGCGAACTCTTCGTTCTCTGGCGAATCAAACGTTGGGGCCCAAGCAAATAATTCCAATTATCGCTTTTGAGGTGCGAGCGGGTGAAGAATTGAATCGAGAACGGGAGAGGGTGTTGCGAGAGGAGTTTGGGGGAGCTTTCGCCAAACTTATGTTTACTTATCACCCGACGAATATAAAGGGGGAGGTGGTGGGTAAATCGGCCAACTCGTCCTGGGGAGCGTCACAACTAATGAAAGAGGTCCTTAGACACAAAAACTGGGATCCTGACATGATGACGGTTTCTTCGACCGACGCCGATGTCGTCTTTCACCCGAATCATTTTGCGGCGTTGACCTACAAATTCCTAGATAACCCGGCGCGGTACCGAAGAATCTGGCAGGGAGCGATCATGTTCTACAACAACATTGAGAAGATCGCCTGGCCGATGAGAGTTTTCAATCGTATCGCCAGCGTGGTCTA
>DATDRC010000094.1:0-7688 GCA_035291985.1 Patescibacteria group bacterium | reverse complement strand
TATGAAGTCTTACATTGAAAAACATCGATCACATTCCAGAGAGGTGGTGACTAGAGCCTTGGCGCGGCAGGTGGGAATCGAGATGGCTGATCTCAAATCTCCAGAAACAATGCCACAGCTGATAAACGCAACATCTTTCTTGAAAAAACTAGATTTAGCTACGGTAAGGGTTAGGGCCGGAAGAGAGGTTTTTTTTGGCTTTGATTTAGAACGAGGAGCGAATTGTTTTTCCTTGACTGAAAGACAAATTGGAACTGGGTCAAGCGTGGATCATTATTATGACCACCACATTTCTTTGCATACCCACCCATTTACAGATGATGAATTGGGGCCTAGTGATCGCGACCAGCTAATAGGCTTAATTCCTTACCCATATTCCTTAGATTTGGCGTCAATGATTACCTCAAACGAGATTGGGATGATGGTATTGGCACACAGCACCGGGGATAACTATTGTTATCTGATGGTTGTCATAAAAACCATTGGTTATAAAAATCATTACACAGAAGAAATTTTTAGGGCCGAACCGCGCCCGTCCAAAAGTCCTGCCCGAATTACTTTCAAAGATTACGATCGCTATTATTCTCGATTTGGTTTTGTGACTTACCGGGGTTATTTTTTGGCCGGCCAAGATGAACCCATACTTCTTCGAAAATCTTTGAGATAGTTATTTCCCCTGGGCAGTGAGGTATTCCTGAATAAAGGCAAGACGGTTGTACTTGGTGACCCGCTCCATCCGGTTGGGGGCGCCAAACTTGGCATAGTCGGCGCCAATGCCAACGGCGAAATCGGCGATAAAATCTTCGTCGGTGTCGCCGGAACGATGGGAAACAACGACGGAAAAATTGTTGACCTTGGCCAGTTTGACCACTTGAACCGTTTCGGAAATGGTGCCAATTTGGTTGGGTTTGACGAGGACGGCGTTACAGGCATGGAGTTGGATGGCTTTGGCCAGCAGGCCCCGATTGGTGACCAAGAGGTCATCGCCGACAATCATGGTCTCCTGACCGAGCTGCTGGTAAAAAGCGACCCAGTGTTTCCATTCGTCCTGGTCAAAAGGATCTTCGATCGAAAGCAAATTGTATTGTTTCTTCAGATCGGTTAGATATTTGGCAAACTCCTGGGGAGTGTAGGGCTCCTGACGGTCTTTGATTTTATATTTGCCGTTTTTGTAGAAAGAACTGGCGGCAACATCAAGGCCAAAATAGACATCCTGATTGGCCTTGTAGACGGTGGCGGCGACCGCTTCGGTTAAAAGTTCCAGGGCATCGACATTGGTGTAGAGGTTGGGAGCAAAGCCGCCCTCGTCGCCGACGGAGTGGATGGCTTTTTTGGCGATTAAGGTTTTCTTGAGAGATTGGTAAACTGCATCCCCCATCTCGAGCGCCTTTTTGAAATCAACCTGGCTACTGGGGATGAGATGAAATTCCTGGAAATCGAGGTTGCCGGCGCCGTGTTTGCCGCCGTTGATCAGATTGAAGATCGGAGTCGGCAGGCGTTTGCTTGATGGCGTGACCAGACCATATTTTTGGACCAGATAGTCGTAAGTTTGCAGACCGACGACCTGGGCCCCCAGTTCACAGACTGATTGAGAAACGGAGAGAACGGCGTTGCTGCCGAGCTTGCCTTTGTTGGTGGTGCCGTCAAGATTGATAAGGATTTGGTCGATGGTGTTTTGTTTGGTTGGATCCTGACCGACGACATATTTGTTGATTATGTTATTGACATTGGCAACGGCCTTCAAGACTCCCAGGCCGTTAAAACGAGCCGGGTCACCATCGCGCAGTTCGAGAGCTTCCAGTCGGCCGGTTGAAGCCCCGGAAGGAACCGAGGTGATGGCGCCGTGGTTGTCGTCGGACCAGATGGTAGTTTCGACGGTGGGGTTGCCCCGGGAATCAAGAATTTCCCGGGCATGAACTGCTTTGATTTTAGCCATGGTTCGACAGGCTCACCATTGTTAATGTTTCAATAATCTTTTTTCGGCTTCATAAACGATCCTGCGGGTGCGATCAACGGCGTCGGGGGAAACCGAGACGCTGGTTATGCCCCACTCAACCAACTTTTCGGTCAGGTCGGAGTAGATGCTGGGCGCCTGGCCGCAGATACTGCAAGTAATGTTATGTTTATGGGCGGTTTTGACTATTTTTTCCAGGGCCCAGAGGACGGCGGGGTCGCGTTCGTCGTAGACCGGCGCCACCGTCTCGTTGTCGCGGTCGGTGCCCAGGATGAGCATGGTCAGGTCGTTACTGCCGATACTGACGCCGTCGATGCCGACAGAGATGAAATCGTCGAGGAGAATGACATTGCTGGGAATCTCGACCATCATCCAAAGCTTGAAGCTATTAGACCGGGACAGACCATGACCGGCGACGATCTGTTTGACTTTGAGCATTTGCTCCTTGGTTCGGACAAAAGGAATCATCAGCCAGAGATTTTTGTGGCCCAACTTGTTCCTGACGTTTTTGATGGCCTCAAGTTCGAGCCGGAAAACAGATTCGTCGAAAATATAGCGGTAGGCGCCCCGGTAGCCAAGCATCGGGTTGGGTTCCTGGGGTTCATAGGCTTCGCCGCCAATCAGATTACGATATTCGTTTGTCTTGAAGTCGGTGGCCCGATAAACGACCGGTCGGTCGCCGAAACTAGTGGTGAATTTGGCTAAGCCCTCGGTCAGTTTGTTAACAAATAACTCCTGACGGTGATCGTGAATTAGTTTCTTCGGGTGGATACCGATCTGGGCAATCATGAATTCGGCCCGCAGGAGGCCGACGCCATCGGCATTGCCCTGGGCGACGGCGCCGGCGAGATCGGGTTCGCCCAGATTGACGTAGACCTTGGTCGCCGTCTGGGGAAGGTCGGTTTCTTTTTTGGGGATGGCAGTCGTCAGTTTCGGGTAACCGGCGTAAATAATGCCGCTGGCGCCGTCAAGGGTGACGCGATCGCCATTTTTTAAGTCTTTGGTGGCTGTTTTTGTGCCGACAACGGCCGGAACGCCAAGTTCGCGGCTGACGATGGCGGCGTGACTGGTCTGACCGCCTTTATCGGTGATGATGCCCGAAGCGCGTTTCATGGCTGGGACAAAATCGGGCGAGGTCATGTCGGTCACCAGAACGTCGCCGTCTTTGACCTCGTTAAGACGGGAGAGTTCCAAAATGCGGACCACTGGACCGAAAGCAATGCCGGGTGAGGCCGGAGCGCCAAGCAAAATTTGTTTCAGGTCGGTCAGCGATTTAAGATCGACCGTCTTTTCTTTTTCCGGATGAAGATGGAGGGTGGTGATGGGCCGGCTTTGGACGATGAAGAGCTCGCCGTCTGCCAGCGCCCACTCCATATCCTGGGGGAAGTAATAATGCTTTTGAATTGCGGCGCCGATTTTGGCGAGCTTGATGATTTGGTCGTCGGTCAACTTTGGCTGATTGACCTTCCCGGGCGGTACCTTTACTTTTTTGACGCCGCTGGGATACCGGTACACCTCCATGACGGTTTGTTCGGAAACCAGGCGGGAATGGATGGTAAAACCGTCTTTTTTGACGATGTAGTGATCGGGAGTGACGACGCCCTGGACAATATAGTCGCCCAAACCCCAGGCGGCCTCGATGACGATTTGGAGCTTGTTGTTGGTGACCGGATTAACGGAAAACATGACCCCGGAGACTGCCGACTGGACCATCAGCTGGATGGGAATGGCGAGGGCGACTCGGAGGTGGTCAAAACCTTTGCTGGCGCGGTAATAGATCGCCCGGGCGCCAAAGAGCGAGGCCCAGGCCATTCGGACTGCCTGGATGACGTTGGCCTCACCCTTGATGTTTAAATAGGTTTCCTGCTGGCCGGCAAAGGAGGCGTCCGGCAGATCCTCGGCGGTAGCTGATGAGCGGACGGCGACGAGGGGGTTTTTGCTGCCCGGTTTAAGACGGCGGTAAAGGCTAAAGACCTGCTCGGTGATCTCATCAGGAACATCGGCCCGAAGAATCAGGTTTTGCACTTTTTGGGCGGCGGCGTTTAGTTTCTTGGTGTTTTCGACGTTTAGGTCGCTAAGCAGAGTGCGGATCTTTGGCTCAAGGTCGTTTTCGGTAATCAATTTTCGATAGGCCGCGGCGGTGACACAAAAGCCGGGCGGAATGGGAAAACCGGCGCCGGCCATCTCGCCCAGGTTCGCGCCCTTACCGCCAACCAAAGGGATATCTTCTTTGTCGATTTGGTTGAAGGGAAGGACTAAAGCTTTTTGTTTATTCATAGTTTGGCCAGGGCGGTCTTTAAGTAGTCTACTGACGGAATGGGACCGGGGTCAAGGCGATAGAGGACAGCCAGATAAAAAGAAAGAAAGGCGCCGAAGGCCAGGACCTCGAAGGCTTGAAGGGTGGGGTGGTCGGCTTCGGGTTTGATGAGAGTAGTGGCAAAACCATGTTTATCCAGAATTTGGCGGCTGATGGTCAGCCGGTGTTGGATCGCTTTGGGGTAATGATCGGAATTAAGGAGGACAAAGTGGACCTGGTTTTTCAGATCCTTGGGGTAACTTAGGCCTTCGAGGAAATGGTGACAAAGTTCGGGGAGGTCAAATTGGGTGGCGAAAACTTTGCTGTTTTCGTTGAGCATATTTTTGACGGCGTGGACGGTGCCGGTGAGGTGATTGGCCGAGATGAGGACGACCGCCCGGTCACGTAGTTTTTCGGCTACCAATTTGGCTGGGTTGTGTTCAAATGGGGTTTCTTTGCGAAAATTTTGGGTTAATTTTTCGAGCAAGACCTTGATGGCTTCGACGTCTTTTTCGCCAAAATTGATGAAGCCGCAACGGGCAAGAACGGCAAAGACGGCGATAATGGAATAGCCCAGACCCAAGCGGGGCTGGTGGCTGGGGTTGGCCCGCGGTTCGATGTGGTAGTGGTCAAGCCGATGCCGTTTGGCGTAGTCGAGGAGCTTGCCGCCGGTGGTGACAATAAAAATCTTGGCCTGTCGGGCGAGAGCATCGTGGGCACAGGAAAGAGTTTCCTCGGTGTTGCCCGAGTAACTGGAAAGAACGACGAGGGTATTCTTGTCGACGTAGTTGGGCAGGCGATAATTGGTGACGACTTCAAGAGGCAGGTTGAGGAGGTACTGGTCGAGGGAACGAACGATCCGCCCGGGCAGGGCCGAACCACCCATGCCGGCGATGACGATATTTTTGGCCAGGTGGCATTTGGTATGGAGGGTTTGATTGCCCGCCTCGACCCAGGCCTGGTCGACTTGATGAGCCAAACCGAGGATCGAGTCGTAGACCCGCAGGGAATCTTTTTTGTAAGCATCCGGCTGATCAAGAAGTGATTTGAACATGGGCAGTCTCTCTCCAGTTTAGCAAATTTCGGCCATAAAAAAACCGCCCCTTTGGAGCGGTTTTTTCTCTTGCCCTTGAACTTTAACCAACACTGATGTGACTCATGCCGCTTTGGTGCTTACGTACTTTGCCCGTGGCTCGGCCGGACACGGTCACGCGGCTCATGCCGCTGGCGTCAGCGTAACAATCTTTGCAGGAACCGTTAATGGTCACACTGGACTGGCCGCTAGCGTCGGCTTCGACGTCGTCGAGATTGCCGACTACGGTCACACTGGACTGGCCGCTGCATGAAGCTTTGAGGTCGCCTGCGGCATCAATGATATGGACATGAGACTGTCCACTGCAGCGAACTTTCATATCGTTCGCCGTGTCAATCGTGGCTTCACCTTGGCTGCTGAGAGAAATATCGAGTTTGCCGCCGAGGCCGTGGGAATCAACCGATGAGACGTCGTACGCCTCGAGATCGGTGCCATGTGGAACGGTAACGACAATTTTGGGCGTCTCGCCGCCTTCGACTACCGTCACCTTATCGCCACCAGAGATGACTTTGCCGTTGATCACGACCAAGTCGCCGCCAGGGACAACCGTGCGACCGACAATCGAACCGCCGATCACCACACAGCTACCGCGAATGTTACCCACGGAGATAGAACCGTGCCCACCACTTTGAATCACAGTGATACCGTCACCCCCTTCGCCCGACCCCTTGACGAGGAGCTGGTCGGCGCTGGGTTGGGTGACTTCGATCTGTTCCAGCAGTTTATCGTCACCGCCCAGAACCACGGTGGCTTTGCCGCCCTGCCCGATGTGGATTTCGACATTCGCCCACAGGTCTTGCAGGGTGAGGGTCAAGCCATCACCAACGTTGAAGTTCAAATTTTTTGCCATTTTGCGTCTCCTATGCGCGAAAAAGATTTCTGTATTTCGTGCACCGCTGCACGATTAATCTTCCTTAAAAGACTAATCACGCAGCGGGGAGTTGCAGACTTTGGCTTTAAAGTGCAAGAGAACGAATTGTCAATAATCGAAGCTGATTAGCTTCAAATTCAAGACGTCATTACTTTACCACAAAATATGCCCGAAATCAACTATAGGTCTAATCTTTATTTGGCAATTTTCTTGGCAAAGTCTAAAGCCTGGTCGAGAAGCTGGTCGGCCTTGGTGGCGGTGTTGCTTTCGACGAAAATCCGAAACTCGGGCGCATTGCCGGAGGGGCGAAAAAGAACCCAGGTATTGGCGTCTAAGACCAGTTTGACGCCATCGGTTGTGTCAAGGCTAATTGCCTGGTGGAATTTCTTGGCTTGTTCGAGGATGGGGGGGAATTTCTCGGTGGGACAGTCAAACTTGGCGCGGCGGATATAGAATTTGGGCAACTCCCCGACTAACTCCCCCAGGCTTTTTTTTGACCATTTGAGGATATTCGCCATTTTGGCAAAAGTGGCGCCGCCGTCCCGTGTCAGCATGATGTCGCCGTGAATACAGCCGCCGTTGCTTTCAAAGCCGAAATCGGCGCCATATTTTTTCATCGCCGCGATGACATAGGGTGAGCCGACGCGCGTTCGGACTACCTCCTTGCCGATGAAATTGATGACGGCGCTGACGTTGACCGGACAGACAACGGTGTCAGCGGCAAACCATTTGGCCAGCAGGGCGCCGGAATAGTCACCGGGGATGAAATTACCGGCCTCATCGACAAAGACGACCCGGTCGCCGTCGCTGTCAAAACCAACCCCGAAATCGGCGCGCTCTTCCTTGACCCTTGCCTGCAAAGTGCTAAAGACGCCTTCGGTCTCGGTATCGCGGCTGATGAGCGGTTCCTGGATTTGGGCGGTGATGGCGGTGTGTTCTATACCCAACTCCCGAAGCAGGCTGCCAATAACTTCGGTCTGAGCGCCGTTACCGGGATCAAAGACAATCTTCAATTTGGGGAGGGGGTGATCAACCAAAGAAAGCAGCATCTCGAGGTAATTATTAAGCCCAGCCTGGCTTTGGGGAATGACGCCGTAAATTAGTTCCGGTTTGACCTGCTCCCTGATCTGGTAATAGTAGTCGCTGATTTCCTGTTCGTGTGTTTTCCCGATTTCCTCCTTGAAGGCAAAGAATTTGACGCCGTTGCTGGCAATGTCGATGTGGCTGCCGGTGACCATAACAGCGGCCGTGACCGCTAGTGACTGGAGCGCATAACAGGCGGCGGGGACGGGAATGACGCCCAGGTGGGCAACTTCCCGACCGGCATGGCGGAGGCCATAAATGAGATTTTGGGCGATATGGGGCGAACTGGCACGGGTATCGATGCCGATGGCGATGGCCCCCTTTTGGCCATGTTCGTCAAGAAAAAAAGCGAAAGCCCGACCGATGTCAAAGCAAAATTGAGGTGTAAAAA
>DATDRC010000093.1:0-2129 GCA_035291985.1 Patescibacteria group bacterium | reverse complement strand
CGATGAGCGCGGACGAGTGTGGGAATCCCGAAGAGCCGACGAACACGCCGACCCCGACGAATACCACCCCACCCGATCAGCCGACGAACACGCCGACGCCGACGGCGACAGCAACGCGCGAAAAACCAGCCGATCCGGCCGGCGGCTGCTATGTGAAGAAGTCAACATTCGGACCGGCGAAATCTTTCGCCAACATCCCGAATCTTCGGACGGTTGATAACCAGCCGTTCGATTACACGTTTGCGAAATATGGTGGTCCGGACGCCATGATTGAAGTATGGGGCGTCGCGAGCTTTGACCTGACCAGTGAAGACGGCTTGGCGATCTGGATGCCTTCCATCGGTTATGCCGATGGTTATGACGGCATCGCCAGCTACGGCCCGGAAGCTTTTTCGCTGGGCAAGAAGTACGGCCTTGTCGAGTCTGGCTACAATGGCCAGTTCGTGATTCGCGAAGGGACGCAGGCCGGTAACAAACCCGGTCTGGTCTGCACGATCACGACGACGGATTGGAGTCGGTCATACAGTGGCTGGATTGTGAATATCCTGCCGCAGGACGCGACGCCTTTGCCGCCGCCCGCCGAACAGCCGACACCGGCACCGATTCCGGATACGGGCGCGGCCGGCGCGGCCGGCTTTGTGGGCTTCGGCCTGATTTTGCTGGTGGTTGTCGGCGTGATCGGCCTGCTGGTCTTGTCGCCGAAGCGCCAGTAAGTAGTAAAACCAAGGGGATGCCCAAAGACTGCCCCTTTGGGCATCCCAAGCTATTCTCCAGTTCAAGTTCCCCCGATGGAAACATCGGGGGGACAAAACTCTCAAATGGAAAAATAATAATTATGAATAAAAAAGAAATCGGATCAGTTCTGCGGACCGCGATTGTCGCCAGTTTGGTGACAAGTGCTTGTGGTGAGGTATGGGGAAATAACCGGACGGTGAATACGGCCGAAAAGCCAGGGATAACGGCGACGGTTGATCCGACGGTGGCGGCTGAACTGACGGCTTTGGCGGCCAGTCCAACGCCGACGGAACAACCTTGGACAGCGACGGCCACAGCGACAATGACCCCCGAACCGACAGCGACTCTCGAACCAACGCCAACGCCAGAGAGATTCATTGAAGGGCAAGAGGTAAAGGGTATGATTTTGGTTGATGAAACCTCTACGATTGCCATGGACTTCACACCGGTAAGTTATACCGCTGAGAATCTGGAACGGTTTGAAAGTTTTGAGGGCAATTTGTCTTTAGTAACCTGGGATGATAAATATCACAACGAAATTTATGCTATTCATGATGGTCAAGTGGCTTGGCGTGATCTGCCCGCCGAGGCCCTGCGGCAGTTTATTCAGGAACAGGGGAAGGGTGAAGTAGAGCAGATGGCAAAACTGATTGGAGCGCGGGTGGTTGTCAGTCAAGACGGCCGTGAATCTTTGTGGGATGTCGCCGCTATCCAGAAAGTGAAACATGAGGATGTCAAAAGCTTCCTCACAGATATGTGGTCGGTGGTCGATCGGTTAATTGAATTTACGGTTCGGGATGGGGTGGCGAATGAGTTTGAGGCGGCCAGGGCCGGGGGAGGCAAGATTTTTATTTTTTGCGGCCGAACCAGCGATCGGACGCAAGCCGACTGGTACAAATATACGCGCTACGCGCTACTTTTGATGCCGGTGCGGTAAGGCTATTCGTAGTCGGTGAAAGCGTTGGGACGACCTTACTCGATATGCCGCCAATAGTTTTCCCGGTTAATTATAGAGAAAGTTGCTTGGGGGTAGAGCCTGGTGAAGATTGAAGGAGCCCTGGTTTTTTTGTTTATTGACCATTTGAATTCCAGGGCTGTAATCTGCCCGTTTTTTTCCTGGAAGTAATCTATTTTCTGTTTGCTGTATGTTCGCCAGAAATGGATATCCAGTTCTTCGTTTTTGGCGGACTTTGATTTGATGATTTCCGACATCATAAAGTTTTCCCAGAGAGCGCCGCTGTCATTTCTTAAATTCGGGGGATTTAGATTATTGATAAGGGCATTCCTGACACCATTATCATAGAAGTAGATTTTGCGTAATTTTCCAATTTCCGTACGTTTGTTTTTGTGCCAGGGCCGAACCTGAAAGACAACGAAGGCTTTTTCGAGAAGGC
>DATDRC010000092.1:0-3654 GCA_035291985.1 Patescibacteria group bacterium | reverse complement strand
CAAAAGTTTGGCGACTTCGGAGACAGTCAGCAGATCGGGGAGATTGGCGAGGCTGAGTTCTTTCTTGGTGACTTCGGTAGTGCTGTCCATGTCTGATATACAAATTACCAGATGAGTAGGAGAGAGTCAATGGGGGAGTTTTAGTATATAAATAAGATATGGCTGACCGGATACAGGAAACAAGAGAAAAGATTGGAGTGAGATCGGTCGCTGGTTTGGTTGGACAATATGCGGCAGAGTTGGACCGGGTAAGTGAAGAGGAGTTTTTCGCTAAGGGGAGTGGGGTTTTTGATCAGATTTCGACGGAGGCGATAAAGGCGAATTTTGCGGCCCTTACTGAATCAGAAAAAGCGGCTGAATTCAGGGAGATATTGGCCAGGATACCTGAAGATTCCAATCGACTCGATTTATTTACCTGCCGGCGGTATGTGAATGTGGTTACGGCGCTAGTTGATCTTGAAACTGAGTTGGGAAAGGAGACGGCTGGTGATTTGCTTGATTTCGTCCAGCGTCAGTATGGTGACAAGATAAAGCCCCGCTGGATCAATTTTGGCTTTAGACGGGGGCTGGTCGATCGTGAGGCGGTGATGATAATGAATCTCCTGGAGCCGAAGAATTCCGATTTGTACTTGCGGGCGTTGGCTGGGGATCCGAGTGATCTACGTTGGAATGAGAAAGTTGGGATGTTAATTAAAGCCTTGGGGATGCCGGCCCTGGCCGACCGACTGCGTTTTCTACTGGGATATGGAAAAGTCGGAAGCAGTGAAGGGAAGAACCTGGAGTTTCTGCTACGGGATATTTTGGGCTACCCCGAGCTTGAAAAGTATTATCTTGATAAAGGCGTGATAAAGGAAGGTGAGCGTTTGCCATTACCCTTGTCGCTCTCGGAAGTCTATGAAAACTACGATTTTTCGCGCTATCCGGTCAGTCTTGAAACCGAGAGGTTTCGGATGAAGAACCTGATGAAGATTTTTGCCAAGATCGGGATTGGGAAAGAGGCGAAAATCTGTGATGCCGGCTGCGGCACCGGCTGGCTGACGGGTGAGTTGCTTGAGGCTGATTTTACCAAGGTGACTGGTTTTGATATAGACCAGGTAAATCTAAAAAAGGCCAAAGAGCTCTATCCCGGGGCTAATTTTGTCCAAGGAGATATTGATGAGTTGGGAGAGTTATTTCGGGATCAGAAGCCGGAAGTTGTTCTGATGTTGGGGCGGACCGGAACGCACGCCGAGGATTGGTCGGAGTTAAACGATCAGATGATGGCGATCAATGAATCTTTAGAAATGGGCGGTATTTTGATAATGGACTGGCCGAATCCGCAGGCTAAGGGAGGTATTTATGAAGAATATGCAACGACGATTAGGCGGGCTTACCGGCGACATGGTTTTTCAGAGGAAGAACTTGACGATCTCGCTGTGGTGGTTGACGGACCGGCGACGATGACCGAGAAAAGCAAACAGGTTTATAACCGGCTGGTGCCGAAGATCGGTCGCTTAAAGGAACGGCTTAGAAGCTGGGGTTTTTTGTTGGAGCTTGAAGAGGTGGAGGAGTTGCCAAACGGAACGGGGAAAGACGAGAATGTCGTCCTGGTCCTAAGGAAAGTTGAGGATTATGGTCCGGCGGCAGAACGGGCTCATCTTCAGGATGCCTTTATAGGGCAGACCAGGTGAGTTCAAACCAGGAGCGGAAGGTGGCCGCGATGCCAGGATTGTCGATGATGATGCCGAGGAGTTTTTCGCCGGCCTGGTGCTTGATCAGACTGACTTTATCGCCATAGATAATGATCTCGTTTTCAAAAGGAAACCTAGCGTCACTGACTACTCTGGACTCGCGCAGTTCCGCCTGGTCGAGTTTAGTGTAGGTTTTGGTTCGTTCACCACTGGCCACAATCGCCCGGACGGGGACGCCCGCTTTGATTCTGGCTTTGACGTAGTCGGTCGTGACCCAGTTGTAGACGCTTTGATCTACTTTGTGGGTTTCGACTATGGATAGTATGGGCCGGCCGGTCTTGATGGTATCAAGATAGGTTTTTTTGACTCCGGCGAGGCCTTCGTAGTAGCTGACGACCGGACGGGTTTCGGTGAGGCGGTAGAGAGACTGAAGGTCGGGCAGGATGTTCTCGAGGTTAGTTTTGGCGGCTTTGGCTTTCAACTGGATTTGTTCGGAGAGGTCGAGGAGGAGGTCGGGAGGGTTGGCAGTAAAGACGGTGGTTTTACCTTCGGCGCCGATTTTGATCAGACCGAGTTTGGCCAGGTCCTGACAGACGGAATAGGCATAAGTCCGTTTGACTTTGGTGGTTTTGGCCAGGCCCCCGGCCGACTGGCGGCCGTGGCGGAGGAGAGAGAGATAGATATCTGTCTGGTCGGCTGACAAGTTGAGGCTAAGCAGGAGTTCCTCGGGTTTCATCTACTTATTACTATATGTAAATATCTTCTGACAGTCAAGCCTAATTGGAGGCTATTTAGCCACAAAATAGGCTAGCTTTGGTGATATTTTGTGTCATGTGGACTTGACAAAGCCCATAACTTATGTTATATTACCGCTTAGATTGATGATCGAAAGATTGTCAATGGACTTTAACATTCGAGTCGGACAACTGATCTTTAGCAATACAGATCAGAAAGGGGAAGGCGAAAGATCTTGGTAGGTCATTCGCCAATACCGCGAGAATTGCCCAGCCCTGAAAGGGTAACGGCGAAACTTGAAAACTTGTCAGCCGGAGGCCGATCTGTTTCTGACCCGGGGCAACCCGATCATCAGGAAGGTGGAGCCGAAGGTGACCACAGACACAACAATCCCGCCGCATCTTTGCCTGTAGGCATTAGATGGTGGGATAAAGGTCATTGGCAACAGTGATTTTTATCCCACGAATTTCCGGCGTGAATGAAATTACTCCTCGGACGGTGGACCGTACTCGGGACTCCTCCGAGGTGGAATTTGTTAGGAAATTTTCCCCATAAAGTTTAGTTGTCCGATTCGAATGGCTCTTTCACAAGTCAACTTTCTCTTTTCTTCTTTCGGAAAATCCCGGCCAATGTGGCTGGGAATACCGAAAAGAAATTTTTGTAATGCCCCGTCGGGGGCGGCCGCACTGGAGGCGGTTGAATATGGATATCTCGGATATTGTCCAAAAAATTGCAGCGGAAAAAATTTACTACGTTATCGCCTGGGTGGCCGAGGGGCTCGGCCTCGAAGGCGAGACTATCTCTTTCGGAAACTCGTTCCACCGCGACGGGGGGTGGGCGGCGGAGCACTACCCCCAGCACTATCCGGGGGTAGTATTGACCGCCGAGCAGGTTGCGGCCGTTAGGGCCGCGGGCAAGGGGGGGTACGTCAACTCCCGGACTCTAGATGAGTTTGGGCAGTGGACGGCGCCCAAAAACGGCGACGAAGCCTAGTCGCCGCGTGTCTGCCGAGGGAGGGGTTGATGGTTTGTTTCCACCAGCTCCTCCTAAAGCAATTTAAGTTTTTCCCGAAAGAAGAGCAGAGAAGTTGACGAGCACTTTGAAAATTTAATTCTCTTTTCTTCTTTCGGAAAAGCCCGGCAATGTGCCGGGGAAACCGAAAATGAATTTTTTCATGCCCCAGCTGGGGCGACCGTCCAGGAGGCGGCTTCAAATGGATAAAACATTTGGGATGACGAAGGAAGAGGCG
>DATDRC010000091.1:0-3152 GCA_035291985.1 Patescibacteria group bacterium | reverse complement strand
AAAAAAACGGCCAACCCTTGGCTTCGACCCCTCCTCTCTATCGATGTCGCCAAAATCAAATACTGGGAGACTTACTACTGGCGTCAGGCCAGTCAGGTCGTGGCCGTCAGCCAGGCCGACAGGGAGGAGATGCAACGTCTCGCTCCAGGCCTTGACGTCAAAATCGTTCCCAATGGGGTTAATCTCGATCTTTTTAAAAAGAAAACCTCTTGGAGGAGCACCACTCCGACCATCCTTTTCCTTGGCAACTTCACTTGGATGCAAAACACCGAAGCGGCCCTCGTTTTAATCAACCAGATCTTTCCCTTGGTCAAAAAAGAAGTCCCCAAAGCCAGGCTTCATATTGTCGGTCAGCACCAACCCCAATCCCTGATCGAGAAACAGCAAAAAGATATCATAATCAGTAAACTAGCCGAGGACGATATTGACAGTGTCATCAAGGCAAACTATGACGCCTCGGTTTCGGCCAACCCCCTTTGGGGACCGGGCGGTACCAGACTTAAAATCCTAGCCGCCATGGCCTGTAAACTGCCTATTGTCAGCACCGAAGTTGGGGTTCGTGGGTTAGGGGTTGTCGACAACCGGCATGTTCTGATTAGAAACACCCCCGAGTCAATTGCTGAAGCCATCATCAAAGTCATCAAAGGCGAGAAAAAGGCAATGGAATTAGCCGAAAACGCTTATGCTTTTGTCAAAGAAACCTACGATTATGAGAAAATAGCCGAAAAGCTGTCTCAGATTTATTTGTCACTATCAAAAAAACCTGTGGTGAGCCACGTCGAACCATGACCCAACCCGATCTTTCGATCATTATTGTTAACTACAACACCCAGGCTCTTCTGGCCGCTTGCCTGCGCTCGGTTTTTGCCGCCGCCGCGCCGAAAAATGGCCTGGAGGTTATCGTTGTCGACAACGCCAGCTCGGACGGCAGTCAGGCAATGGTCGCCGGCCAATTTAAACAAGTTAAATTGGTCAGAAACAAAGCCAATCTCGGTTTCGCCCGCGCCAATAACGAGGGTTACAAAGTGGCCAGGGGCAAATACCTTCTCTTTCTCAATTCCGATACCGTGGTCAAACGCTACAGTTTGGTCAAGCCCCTGAAGTTTCTCAAGAATCACCCCAAAGTTGGCGCTGTCACCATCAAACTCATCCTGGGGGACGGGACTCTCGATATTGATAACCACCGCGGCTTTCCGACCCCTTGGGCTTCATTTACCCACTTTTCCGGTCTCTCCAGGCTCTTTCCTCATTCCATTATCGCCAATCCCTACCATCTGGGTTTGAAAAAATTAAACCGGATCCATGCCATTCCCGTCGCCGCCGGTTCGTTTCTGCTGCTGCCCGCCAAGCTCTTTGACCAAATTGGTCGTTGGGACGAAAGCTACTTCTTTTATGGTGAAGACATTGATCTTTGTTATCGGATCAACGAAGCCGGCTACAAAATCATCTATTACCCCAAAGTCAGCACCCTCCACCTCAAGGGCGCCTCATCCGGACTGCGCCGGGAAACAGCCGCCATCGCCAAACCCGATCGGGCCACCCGGATCAGGGTCGCCCGGGCCTCCGTCGAGGCGATGAAAATCTTCTACGCCAAATTTTATGCCCAGAAATATCCCCGTCTCATCACCTGGTTTGTCCTTTCGGCAATAACTCTCAAAAGTTGGCTTCGGGTTCTTAAACATCAATTAACCTAAAAGACATGCGCATTGGTATCGACGCTCGCTACTGGGGAACCAAGGACACCGGCATCGGTCGCTATGTCCAAAACCTGGTTCTGAATTTGGCTAAAATCGACAAGGAAAATGACTACGTCATCTTTGGTGGAGAAGCAGTAAAAGTTGAAATCGAAAAATATCCTAACTTTAAATGGGTAAAGTTGGCCACCCGGCCCTATTCACTCACGGAACAGATCGTTAACCCGGGTATTTTTCTGAAGGAAAAACTGGATCTGCTCCACGTGCCCCATTTTAACGCGCCGGTTCTCTATCCCGCCAAGATGGTTATCACCCTTCACGATTTGATCAAGCATCTGTCCATCGGTCGGGCGACCACCACTCTGCCGTTTTATCAATACTGGCTGAAGCATCTTCTCTATCGGCTTGTAGTTCGGGTTAATTTATCCCGCGCTAGCGCCATCCTTACCCCCGCCTTTTTCTGGAAAGATTACCTGAGCCAGCATTTTGGTATCGCCCCCGGCAAAATCTTTGTCACTTACGAGGCGGCAGTCAAGATTATAGTGACCGGGTCAAAGCAAACACCAGCGGATATACTTCACCGCTACGGTCTGTCCAAGCCCTTCGTTATCTATACCGGCAATCTCTATCCCCACAAAAACGTGCCCTTTCTGGTCGAAGCGGTCAAACGCTTTAATCTTTCCCACGAACACAAACTGCAGTTGGCACTCGCCTGCGGTCGTGACGACGCTTTCAAAAAAATCATCACCCCGGACGAAACGGTCAAGTACCTTGGTTTTGTTACCGACGCAGACCTGGCCCTCCTTTACTCCCAAGCCCTGGCTCTAGTCCAGCCCTCACTGATCGAGGGTTTCGGTTTGGTCGGCCTGGAGGCAATATCGGTTGGCCTGCCGGTCCTGGCCAGTAAGGCCACCGTCCTGCCGGAAATCTACGGCGACGCCGCTCTCTACTTTGATCCCCGCAACGAAGATCAGTTAGTCGAGGCGCTTTCCCGGCTCATCTCTGACCAGGAACTGGTGATCTCCCTTATTGCCGCCGGTAGAAAAAGAGTTAAGCAGTTTAGTTGGGCCAAATGTGCCCGCCAAACACTAGCCGTCTACCAGCAATGAGAGTCGCCTTAGTTTATGACCGGGTCAACAAATTCGGCGGCGCCGAGAGAGTCCTCCTGGCCTTAAAAAAGCTTTATCCTGATGCGCCTCTCTACACCCTTGTCTATAACAAACCGACCGCCCCCTGGGCCAAGGTTTTCAAGGTTATTCCCACCTTCTTTAATAAACTAAAGTTCCTCCGCCGCCGCCACGAAATCCTGGCCCCGTTTTCCGCTCTCGCCTTTGAGACCTTCGACCTCAAGGAATTTGACGTCGTCATTTCGGTCACCAGCGATCAAGCCAAAGCCGTGATAACCAGGCCGGAGACGCTCCATCTGTGCTATTGTCTGACGCCGACCCGCTATCTCTA
>DATDRC010000090.1:0-27025 GCA_035291985.1 Patescibacteria group bacterium | reverse complement strand
CGAGTATTTTCCGTTTCGAGTTCTTTTATCCGCTTCTCTAACTCGATGATACGCGGCACCTCTGGGGATAACGCCTGTTTGGTGGAGTCGATTTCCATACCGGGCTTAATTCTATCAGTCGGGGAGATAGATTTTGAATTCTTTGGGCTGGCCGATTTTTTCTAGTTGTTCCCGAAGCAGGTGGCAGCCGACGACCAACAACTGAATGGCACGGAGGCGGTTATCGGAGAGAAGCGGGTTTTCCACGCGGACGCCAGCGTAGAATTCGACTAGGTCATAAAAAAAACGTCTCTTGGCCGGTAAGCCCCAGAGGATGGTGTTAGACCAATGAATAACTGAACTGTCTAAGCCTCGGTTTCCGGAGGATAAACCATACTCTTTAAGACTGACCATTTGGGTGGAATCAAGAAAGTGGTCCATGGCCACCAATATCGGCAGAGGGAAAACGACACCGTTGGCGTCGGTACCCCAGTCATCTCCAAAAGTTGGAAGGTTACCTTCAACGTGGAAATGAGAAAGGGTGGTGAGAGTGGCATCAAATATGGTATAGCCAGCCTCAACCCCAGCTTCGGTAACAGCGGCGTTCCCGTGAACGGCAGTTGCCTCGATAGCCTGGTCAAACTGGAAGATGCCATTTGACAGAAGTTGGTGAATTTCGACGTGCGTCTTTGAGCCATCTTTTTCCAGCATGGGGGGACTATATCAGCTGGAGCGTTTTTCGGCAAGGAGCGCCATGAAAAGGGGGAACTTGGCGACTCTTTGCCAAGATGCGTTTGCCATTGGTACAATTTTACTCGATGAGCAAGACGGAAAGAAAAATGGGGCCGGAAGAGACCAGGTTTGACGAGGGAGCAAAAGAGCTGCTTGGTCTGGTGGAAGAGATCAAGGATGAGGTGGAATTGGGAAAGAAGCTAAAGGGAAGTCGGTGGCAATCAATTAATGGACATCACGGAGTCGACTTGATGACTGAAGATGGGGAGTTTTGTTTGGCGGTAACAGTTGATTTGGGAGGAGCGGTAGTGGTGACGTCTTGGGCGGTGGCAGATTTGCGAACCAGACCGGTGAGGTTAGACCAGCGGGATTCGAGTTGGTCGGTTTTTCCCAAATACGAAGCGGGCAACAACGTTTTTGATGGAATGAGGCAGGTGGGGCAGGAGTCGACAATGACTTTGGTTGAAGTGAACTATATTTTGCGGGAGCTAATTGCGATTTTGCGACTGAATTAGACTGTTTTGGTCAACGAAAATCTGTTACCATAGTTTCATGGTTTATACACTACCCACTCTTGGTTATTCTTTTGACGCACTGGAACCCGCAATTGACGCGCGGACGATGGAGATCCATTACACAAAACACCACCAGGCCTATGTGGATAATTTAAACAAAGCGCTGACCGATTACCCTGATGTGGCGGAGATGCGTTTGGAACAACTGCTGTCTAACCTTGATGAGGTGCCCGAGGTAATTAGAACGGCAGTCAGAAATCACGGTGGAGGTCATTTCAATCACAGTCTATTTTGGGAGGTAATGAAACCCGGCGGTGGTAAGGAACCAGCAGGGCGACTACTTTCTGAAATCGAGAAAAATTTTGGCGACTTTTTAAAGTTTAAAGAGCAATTCAGCGGCGCGGCCTTGGGCCGCTTTGGCAGTGGCTGGGCCTGGCTCTCCCGTGATGTGGACGGAAAACTAGTAGTGGAGAGTTCGGCCAATCAGGACACACCGTTAGCGGAGGGGAAAAAACCCCTGCTCGGCCTCGATGTTTGGGAGCATGCCTACTACTTGAAGTATCAGAACAGGCGGAAGGATTATATTGATGCCTGGTGGACGGTGGTGAATTGGGAAAGGGTAGAAGAAAACTTTATTGAAGGGTAGTGAAGCTGAAAGGGCCGTAGGTTTGGCCGTTGACGGTAAGGTGGTAGCGGTAATAAGTATTGGGCTGAAGGTTCTCCAGATTGAAGATATGCGTTTTTTGGGCGGTGACTGAACCGGGGAGATCGCGGGTGGTATTGTCGGGCAGGCTGAGCCGCAGAACAGAAACGGCGTCTGTCTTGGTGGTGAAGGAGATCACGGTTTGGGTGGGACTGATAGGACTAACCAGGGGATTGCTGACCAGTTCCCCCGCTTTGACGCGGCCCTCCTGGATGCTTTTGACTTGCTGGAGGGTGAAGGGAATAGCGGTAATGGCGGTAAAAATAGCAATGATGGGAAGAAGGACGGTGAAAACTGATTTGATGGGGATACCCCAAAGCTGGTGATATTCGAGTTTGGTTTTTTGGGCGCGTTTGAAGGCATAAAGCTGATGGAGGGGAAAATAATTGCCGTGGTTCTCGGGGCAGGTATAGACGGTGACGCTTTTGGGGACGACGGTGTCGGTGATGGCGACCATGGTCGCCTGGCAAACGGGGCAGATAACGGCGGAGTTAACCGGAAAGGTGTTTTTGGGCGTGATCGAATCGACGTCCTGGGCGGTGACCTGGGGGAGGAGATTAGCGATCATGGGGGGAAGAAAGTGGCCGCCGCAATTGAAGCATTCGGAGATCAACGCCTTCTGGTCGGTGCTGACGACGACTTCCTTGTCGGTTAGGGGCTGGCGACACTGTGGACAAACCATAAAACCATTCTACCTCAAGTGTGGTAGAATTCGGCTACTAATTTATGGTTAACGAAACGCGGGTTTATGTGGGCAACTTGCCTTACACGATGAGGACCGAGGATCTTTTTAAAATGTTTGCCGAGCACGGTAAAGTCTCGGACGCGGTGGTAATGATGGAGCCGGATGACCCTAACCGGAGTAAGGGGTTTGGTTTTGTAACCATGCCGGCAAAAATGGAGGCCGAGAAGGCGATAAAGGTGATCAGCGGCACGAAGATTTTGGGTCGGGAAATTGTCTGCAATATTGCCAAGCCAAGAGAACCGAGATTTAGATTCTGATCGAACGGTAGGATAAGATGGAGGTATGCAGAGGATTAAATTTCTGGGGGCGGCGGGGACGGTAACGGGCAGCAGTTATTGGCTAATGGACGCAAATAACAAAGGAATTCTGGTCGACTTGGGGATATTTCAGGGGGTAGAGGAGCCGAAAACCTTTAACAACGAAACAATCTATTTCAAGGCTCACGACCTGACCGGGGTGGTGCTGACTCACGCCCATTTGGATCATTGCGGCCGATTGCCATTGCTGGTTCAGGCGGGATACAGCGGATCGATCTATATGACCGAGGCGACCAGACAGCTGTTGGAGTTGTCCCTACTCGACTCGGCCAAGGTAATGGCCGAAAGTAAACAGCGGCGGGGTGAGCGGAGGGCCCTGTTTTCCGAGGAGGAAGTGGAGAAGTTGATGTTACTTTGCCGAGTGGTGCATTATGATAAGCCGTTTACGATTGGGAATTTTGAAATCACGATGCGAGATGCCGGTCATATTCTCGGGTCGGCGAGTGTCGAGGTGGTCGACAAGCGCGAAGGCTTTGGGCCTAAAAAAATCGTTTTTTCGGGTGACTTGGGCAATACTCCCCAGGATTTGATTCGGCCAACCGAACCGATTGCTGAAGCGGAATTGGTGGTAATGGAGTCGACCTATGGCGATCGGACGCACACGGGAGAGGAGGCAGTAAAAGTCCTGCAGGAGGAAATTAACGCGGTCGAGGCAAGCGGAGGAACGCTTTTGATCCCGGCATTTTCGCTGGAGAGAACTCAGGAGCTACTCCATAGAATCGATCACCTGAAGAAGAATAAATTAGTCCGCGACGAGACGCTGGTTTTTTTGGATTCGCCGATGGCCATTAAAGCGACGATGATTTTCAAACACTTTCCGGAGTTATATAACGAGGAATTGTCCGGGCACGCCAAAACGGATGACCCGTTTGACTTTCCCGGATTGGTATTAGTCGAGAAAGGGGCAGAAAGCGCCAAAATCCATGAAATAGACCGAGCGAAGGTGATTATTGCCGGCAGTGGGATGATGACGGGCGGGAGGATCCTGTTTCAGGCGATCAAATTTTTGCCGCTAGCGACGACGCGGCTGCTGCAGGTCGGTTTTCAAGCGGTGGGGACGATTGGGCGAAGAGTACAGGATGGGGAGAAAAAGGTGAGGATCTATGATACGGAAGTAGAGATCAAGGCTAATATTCGAAATGTTTCGACGATGAGCGCCCATGCCGATCAGCCAAGGCTGATGCACTGGCTAGGCCAGATCAAAGGTGTCAAGAGAGTATTTTTGACTCACGGCGAAGAGTTGCCCAGGCTGGTGCTGTCGGAAAAAATAAAAAACGACCTCTCGATCACGGATGTCGTCTTGCCAAAAATGAACCAGGCGGTGGAGTTGGGGTAGAATAGCCAGTTATGATCGAGGTGATTTTTGATATCGAGACGATGAATTTGTTTGGCGATAATGGCGCCAGCGAGCCGGCGCATTTGGGGGTATCGATTGTCTCGGCATATCGACGGGAGATAGATAAGAGCGGAAACGAAGTGGGGGGAGAAATGAAAAGTTTTTGGGACAAGGGGGCCAAGAACATCGATGGTGGGGAGATCGGTTTCGAGAAATTGTGGGAGTGGTTTAGCGGCGCGGAGCGGATTATTGGGTTTAACTCATTGGGGTTTGACGTGCCGGCTTTGGCGCCGGTTTTCGCGCCCAATAATCTGTTTGCTTTGCCGCACTTTGACATCCTTGATAAAGTGCGCAGTGTTTTGGGACACCGGCTGTCTTTGGACGCGATCGCGAAGGAGACCTTGGGGTATACAAAGATTGATGACGGTTTAAACG
The DNA here is from genome assembly GCA_035291985.1 of Patescibacteria group bacterium. Taxonomy (GTDB): domain Bacteria; phylum Patescibacteriota; class Microgenomatia; order UBA1400; family MFAQ01; genus 2-01-FULL-50-23. The sequence goes on along the minus strand of DATDRC010000090.1, from coordinate 22,263 downwards.
CGGTGCGCTATTGGCGGAGCCAAAGGTCCGAGGACATGGCCCGCCTACGGAAGTATTGTGAGATGGACGTCGTGGTAACAACCGATGTCTACAAATATGCCCTAAAAAATGGCAAGTTGAAATATAAGGATAAATGGAATGAGGCGAGGGAGGTGGTGGTGGACTTTTCGTATCCGAAGACGGCGGCTGAATTACAGATGGGGCTGTTTTGAAAGACAACCGGTAGTTGGGTGTATATTAAGGGGGCACCTTGAAAGCGGAAGAACTGACCGTCGGTGAGATTTGTCCGGTGTGTGACAGATGTCATCGGCGGTTGGGCTTTTTTGAAAGCGAGGAAAAATGAACAAATTGCTCTGGTTTTCGATCTACGCCGCTTTTTCGGCGGCGGTGATTGCCGGAGTGGTTTTGTACTCCGGTTCGTCGATTGGGTCCCTCGGTGTCGGGGTCGGTTTGTCTATCGTGACGCTGATTTTCATACTGACTGTGGGGCAGGAGAGCGCCCTGGAACGGCTGGCCCTGGTGGCGCTTTCTTTTGCCAACAATCTGGGGGTGTGGTTTTTACTGACAATGCTGTTTCCGGCGTTGATGCCGATCGTGGCAGTGATTGTCGCTTTTGGCGGGGGAAGCCTGCTTTTGATCTGGCTTCACCTCTGGCCGCCGAAGCGGGATTAGGATAGTGAAGCTCAACCGCCGAGCTTCATAGCCCAGATAATTTTAGCCGCTTGCATTGTGGCTAAACTTAGACTAAAATTGTCAAAGTTATGGCGACTTTCAATCTGACGAAAAAGGCCGATTACGGTCTGTCAATGTTATCACTTTTGGCGGCTAAAGGTAAAGAGGGTCGGGTTTCCCTGACCGAATTGTCGCAAAGGGGCCTGCCCAAGGCCTTTATGGCCCAGATCGCGAATAAAATGGTACGGGCTGGTTTTCTGTCCTCTCGTGAAGGAAGGGGTGGCGGTTACAGTTTGAACCAGGAACCGAAAAAAATCGGACTGCGGCGCGTTTTGGAGGTGATTGATGGCGACCTGGCGCTGGTAACTTGCGTCAATCGGCCGGGAAATTGCCCGATCGAGGATCGCTGTTGGCAGAAAGGTTTTATGCTCCGTTTTACCTATCAAATGGGGCAAGTGATGGAAAAATATAGCGTGGCCGATTTGATCGGAGGGAAAAAGTAAGATGGCACTTTTGGTAAAAGGGTTAAAGGTAAAAATAGGCAACAAGGAAGTTCTTGGTGGAGTGGGCCTAGCGGTGGCGCGTGGTGAGGTGGTGGCTTTGATGGGTCCGAATGGCTGTGGAAAGTCGACACTGGCCTTGGCGCTAATGGGACACCCGAGTTATGAAATTACTGATGGAAGTGTCGATCTGGATGGCGGAGATATGACGACGGCAACGCCGGACGCGCGAAGCCGGGCGGGACTGTTTTTGGCGGTTCAATATCCGGTCTCGATTCCCGGTGTCTCGGTCCGCGAAGCCCTGTTGGCGTCTTTGCGGGCCAGGGGGGAGTCGGTTTCGGCTTTGGAAGTGAAAAGGCGGATTGAAGCGGAGGCGAAAGAACTGGCCATTGATGGGGAACTGCTTAAACGAAGTCTAAACGAGGGTTTTTCGGGTGGAGAGAAAAAGAAAATGGAAATTCTGCAGATGCGGATTCTGGCGCCAAAGTACGCTATTCTGGACGAAACCGACTCGGGGTTAGATATTGACGCTTTAAAGATTGTGGCTACCGGGACGGCCTTTATGGCCAAAAAGAAGCAGACCGGAATTTTGGTGATTACCCACTATCAAAGACTGCTGAAGTATCTGAAGCCGGATCGGGTGCTGGTGATGAAACAAGGGAGGATTGCCAAAGAGGGGGGTGGGGAGTTGGTGGCCGAGTTAGAGAAGTCTGGATACAAGCAATATGAGTAGGTTTGCCAAGATCGTGAAACTTGACCAGGACACGGTCAAGACATTGTCGGAGACGTATCGGTTGGGGCACAGGGATAAGATTGACTATGCCTATCGATCGGGTCGGGGTCTGACGGAGAAGTTGGTTATTGATCTGTCGACGCGGAAAAACGAGCCTCTTTGGATGAAGGAATACCGCCTGAAAGCGTTTGCTGTTTATAACAAAATGCCGCTGCCAAATTTCGGCGGCGATTTGTCTTTGATCAAATGGGATGAGATTTTCTATTATTTGAAACCGACAGAAAAAACGGGTAAGACCTGGAAGGAAGTACCGGATGCGATCAGAAAAACTTTTGAGAAAATCGGTGTACCCCAGGCGGAACGGGAGATGCTCGGCGGGGCGAAAGTGCAATACGACAGCGAAGTTGTCTATGGTTCATTGCGAAAAAGTTTGGCGGCCAAGGGAGTTGTTTTCCTGGGAATGGATGAGGGACTGGTCCAATATCCGGAACTGGTAAAACAATATTTTGGGACGATCGTACCGCTTGCCGACAATAAGCTGGCGGCCCTAAATAGCGCCGTCTGGTCGGGCGGTTCCTTTATTTATGTTCCCAAGGGCGTTGAGGTGGGCTTACCCCTGCAGGCCTACTTTCGAATTAACGCGGAAAATGCGGGTCAGTTTGAGAGGACGCTCATTATTGCCGACGAAGGGAGCAAGGTGCACTACGTTGAGGGTTGTTTTACGGCTGGGGCGAAAGTAGAAACGGTTGATGGAAGAATGAACATTGAAGATATTGGCTATGATGATCAGGTTTTGACCCATAAAGGTAGGTTCAGGAAAGTAAACCATCTGCAAAAGAGAAAGTATTCCGGAGATCTATATCGGATAAGATATTATGGCGATTCGACCGAAATGCTGGAGGTGACGGATGAGCATCCGATTCTGGTGGTGAGAAGGAAAAGAGACCGAAACAGAAATAAGAGATGGGAAAAAGAGTGGCTTAAACCTGGTGAATTAAATAAACACGACTATCTGGTTATGCCGGTTGAAAGAATGACGCAGGCGTCTGGAAGTTATCGTTTTGAAGTCAAGAAATGGGATCGAAAAAAGAGGTCTTATGTTTCCGAAAAGGTGGAAGTTGCCTTGTCGGGAGACTTCTTTCGATTGATTGGCTATTACCTGGCTGAAGGGAGTATTAGCAGTGGGGCGTATCTGAATTTTTCTTTTGCGGATGACGAAAGAGAATATATCGAGGATGTGAAACAACTGGTGAAGAATGTTTTTGGGGTGGAAAAATCGTTGGAATCAAAACATAAGAAAAACCATGGTACAAGCGTTGTGTTTTGCTCGGTTAAGTTGTGTCGAATATTTGAAAAATTTGGGAAGAGAAATTACCTGAAGACGATTCCAGATTGGATGATATCTGTTGATCCAATGATTCAGGGAGAATTGGTGAGGGGATGGTTTCGGGGAGATGGTAATTATTACAACCGGGCACATAAATCCGGATATAAGGAGACATTTAGGATAAATACCACCTCGGAGGTTCTAGCGAGAAGGATGAGGAAAGTACTCACCCGGTTGGGAATCGCGGCTTTTATGAATGCTAGAGACAGAAGCGGGGAAGGCAGGAGGACAATGTATACCTTAGGCGTTTCCGGTGATCAGATGAAACTGTTTGGTGAGAAAGTGGGGATAAAAGTTTCCGATAAAATGAATGGGAAGCACAGAGCCTCGATGTTTGGTATCGACAACGATTATCTGTATTTGCCGATAAAGAGTATCGAAAAGAAAAAGGTAAGGATGGTTGATGTTTACAACTTTGGTGTCGAAGACGATGAGTCGTATGTTGCCAATGGTGTGGCGGTGCACAACTGTTCCGCGCCCGCTTACTCGTCGGGATCGCTGCACGCGGCGGTGGTGGAAATTATTGTCAAGAAAGGGGCACGGGTGCAATATACGACGGTTCAAAATTGGTACAGAAATGTGTTTAATCTGGTAACTAAGAGAGCCTGGGTGGAGGAGGAGGGTGAGATGCGCTGGATTGATGGCAACCTTGGTTCCCGGCTGACGATGAAGTACCCGGCCTGCATTTTGGCGGGGAGAAGGGCGAGGGGGGAGACGCTCTCGATTGCGATGGCGGGCTCCGGGCAGCATCAGGACGCGGGGGCAAAGATGATCCACTTGGCACCGGAGACGACGAGTCAGATTATTTCTAAATCGATAAGTAAGAATGGGGGTAGAGCGACCTACCGGGGAATGGTGAAGATCAATAAGGGGGCCAAGGGGGCCAAAAGCAAAGTCGTTTGCGACGCCTTGATTTTGGACTCGCGGAGTCGGTCGGACACATATCCGACGAATATTATTTTGGAAAATGACGTCAGCTTGGAACATGAGGCGACGGTTTCTAAGGTTGGTGAAGAACAGCTGTTTTACCTGATGAGCCGGGGACTGTCCGAACATGAGGCCGAGGCGATGATTGTGAATGGCTTTTTGGAGCCGGTGATGAAACAAATCCCGCTGGAATACGCGGTCGAGATGAACCGCCTGGTGGAACTGGAGATGGAAGGGAGTGTGGGATGAAAAAACAGGCAGTAGTCATCATGGCCGAGCCGGGAAAAAAAGAATTGGTGGTGAATTTTGACAAGGCGGGGGGCGAAGAAGAGGTCTTGGCTCTCATCATGGCTGATCAGCCGGGTGATTATTATCTAAAAATTCTGGTTGATCACAAAGTGGGCAATACCTTTGGTCGGGTGATGGTGCGGGGAGTGGCTAAAAACGGGGCGAGGGTGCAGGTTACCGGAATGATCAAGATTGATAAGGGGGCAAACGGAGTCGATGACTTTTTGGAGATGCGCTTGCTACTTCTGGACGGCCTAAGCCAGGCGGTGGCCGAACCAAAATTGGAGATCGAGGCGAACGAGGTCAAAGCCAGTCACGCGGCGACGGTCGGAAAAATTGATGAGGAGCAGTTGTTTTATTTGGCCAGTCGGGGTATCGGTCGAAAGGGAGCGGAGGACTTGATCGTCGAAGGCTTTTTGTCTGAGGTGGTGGCCCGAATAGAGGATCCGATGATTGTTTCCAAACTGATTGGAAAACTAGTAGGATAATAGAGATATGTTTGATATAAGAAAAGTTAGAGCTGATTTCCCAATTCTTTCCCGAAAAGTTGGTGATGCCCCCCTGGTTTATTTGGATAGCGCGGCGACGAGTCAGAAACCAAAGCAGGTTTTGGAGGCAATCAATGATTTTTATACCAAGCACAACGCCAATATCCACCGGGGAGTCCATACTCTTTCCGCGGAAGCGACAGCGATGGTGGATGCGGCCCGGGGGAAAGTGGCCAAATTTATCAACGCCAAGACGGAGGAGGTAGTTTTTGTCAGAAACGCAACCGAGGGACTAAACCTGATTGCCTATACCTGGGGGAGAGAGAATATCAAAAAAGGAGATGTGGTGGTCGTTTCACTGCTGGAACACCACTCGAACCTGGTTCCCTGGCAGATATTATGTGAGGAGGTTGGGGCTCACTTGCGGATAATCGAGATCGACAATGAGGGTCGGCTAATTTTGGATGGCGCGGGGACAACTCAATTAACGGGAAGGATGACGGTAACAACGGGGGGCTTGGCCAGCCTTTTGGATGAAAGGGTAAAGTTGGTGGCGGTGACAGCGGTAAGCAACGTTTTGGGAACGATCACGCCGCTGGCTGAAATTTCCGCTTTGATAAAGAAAAAAGCACCGCAGGCGAAATTAGTGATTGATGGGGCGCAGTTAGTGCCGCATATGAAAACGGACGTCGCCAAACTGGGGGCAGATTTCATGGCCTTCTCGGGACATAAAATGCTGGGTCCGACGGGGAGCGGAGTAATTTGGGGCAAAAAAGAGATTTTGGAGGGGATGAAACCGTTTCTATATGGGGGCGATATGATTGGCGAGGTTAAATTAACGGGGACGACCTGGGCGGGGCCACCCTCGAAGTTTGAGGCGGGGACGCCGGATATTGCCGGTATTATTGGATTGGGCGCGGCGGTAGATTACCTGACTAATTTGGGGATGGAGAATGTCCGCGAACACGAGAAGGAATTGATCGGCTACGCTCTGGGGCAGATGGGAAAGTTGGAGAAAAAAGGACTGGTAACGATCTATGGACCAAGAAGTGCCGAGGAAAGAGGCGGGGTGTTGACCTTCAATGTTAAGGGGGTACATGCCCATGACGCGGCCCAGGTTTTGGATAAATACGGCATTGCCGTTCGGTCGGGCCAGCATTGCGGGGCGCCGATCGTCGAGAGATTTAAGGAAATGGCGATGGCGCGGGCCAGCTTCTATGTCTATACCAGCAAAGAGGAAATTGATTTTCTGATCGAGAAAATTAGGGAAGTGCCTAAGATATTTCAGATTTAAGATTTATGGATTACCGTCAAGAAATAATTGATCACTACAAGCACCCAAGGAATTTTGGCGATTTGGAGGAGCCGTGCATTGCGGTGCGCGAGAATAATGCTGCCTGCGGGGATATGGTGGAGATAAAGGGACGGCTTGACCCTGAAGGCAGAATTCATTTTTTACGCTGGCGGGGGGTGGGCTGCGCTATTTCAACGGCGGCAGCAAGTATGTTGTCCGAGGAGGTAGTCGGGATGGACAAAAGTGATTTGGAGAAATTTGGCGTTGATGGGGTGGTGGGATTATTGGGCGGGGAGATTAACGCCGGGCGGATGAAGTGCGCCACCCTGGCCTACAACGCGATTCTAAAACTATTTACGACCGGAGTAAGATAAGGCTATGCCTCCGCAAAAACTGACAGCCAAGGTAACTAAGAAAGAAAATCTGGCCAAGGATTGTTGGTTGGTGACATTTGAATTTCCTGATGACTACCCCTTTCTAGCCGGTCAGTATGTCAGCCTGAAAGTGGCGGAGGACGGGACGAGGCGGTCGTACTCGATTGCCAGTGCCCCTGGTGGGAAAGTGATCGAGTTATTGGTTGACGTTGGACCGATGGGGGCAGGAAGTAGATATATCTTGGGACTTAAGCTGGGCGATAGCGTTGAAGTGTTGGGGCCGCTGGGGCGTTTTACCCTGCCGCCTTCTCCCAAGAAAGTGCTTTTTGTAGCGACGGGGAGTGGGATCGTGCCTTTTCGACCGATGATCCGTGAACTGCTAGAGAAGCGGGGTTTTACGGATGAAATCCATTTGGACTGGGGGATGAGATACGAAGAAGATTTGTTTTGGATAGACGAATTCAAAAAGCTGGAAGCAGACCACCCCAATTTTAAGTTTGACGTGGTATTGTCGAAGCCGACTAAAGAATGGTCTGCCTGTTCCGGCCACGTCAATGATTGTTTAATCAAGCACCGGGTTAGTTGGGAAGGCTGGGAGGCCTTTTTGTGCGGGAATCAACAGATGATTGAGGAGGTGGCGGTTACTCTTTCGGGGTTGGGGGTAAGGCGGGAGGACGTCCACTTTGAAAAATTCTTCTAGAAATTTTCTCTGGTGATGTGATATCGTGGAGTAGATGAAGAGAAAAATTGTCTTATTTCCCTTGGTGTTTGGTTTGATTTTGGCCTTGGCGGTAAAAGGTGCCAGTGCCTATACCGTGACCATTAGTAAATCGGGGATAGTGACTGGTTATCGGGAGGCGGTGCTGGGCGATAATGATGAAAGAGGAGGACGGGAAGAGGTAAAACGGGAAGAAAAGAAGGCAGAGTCGGTTAAGAAGGAAATGGGGATTAAGCGGGAGAATTTGAAGGTGGAAGTAACGGGTGGAAATAAACCAAAAGTTGAGGTGAAGCAGGAGCGCCGGGAGAACAAGGCGGCGGTGGAAAAGAAGCAAAAGGCGAGGGAGACTTTGCTGAAAGAACTGGAGAAGAAGACGAAGGAAGGGTCCCTGACGGAATCGCAAAGAGAGACAATGAAGCAGAGGATAGAGGTGGAAAAGAAGCAGGAAGAAGTGCTAAGGGAGAGGCTGATAAATAAGGCTGAAGATGACAAGGTGGAGGTAGAAGTCGAGAACGGGGTAAAAATTGAGTCGGTTGACGGGGAGCTTGAAGTAGAGCACGAGGGAGAGAGGGTGAGAACGAACCTGCCGGTGGTGATCGATGTCGATACAAAGAAAATGAAAGTGAAATCACCCCAGACGGGCCGGGAGACCGAAGTGAAGGGGGTGGGAACGGTGACGGAGGATTTGCGGGTGAGGGGTCTAATTGATGACCTGGCGGAAAACAAGACGGGAACACCCCAGTCCGAGCTGAAAAAGAATGAGACGGGGGAGCTGGTTTATGACCTGGCGGGGACAAAAAAGGAGAAATTGTTTGGGCTGTTGTCGGTGGATCTAGCCAAACAGATTGAGGTTTCGGCCGAGACCGGAGAGGTCGTCAAGATAAACCAAACATTCGTTTCCAGGCTGCTTGATTTGTTCTCCTTCTAAAGAGATGGTAAGATTTGGCTATGGCAGACCAGACATATACCGTTGGGAGTGAAAACAAACCGACAAAGACCAAGTACCAGGTAAAAGTGATTAATGATAAATGCATTGGAGCGGCGTCCTGCGTGGCGGTGGCGGCGATGACCTTCAAACTAAACGACGCCAACAAAGCGGACATTATTGACCAGGACGGCAACGTCGACAGCGAGAAACTGTTGGCGGCCCAGAGCTGTCCGACGGCGGCGATTGAGGTGATTGATATGGCGACCGGCGAAAAAATCTGGCCGAAGTAATGGAGAATTGGAAGACGATACTCGGTGTATTTGGTGCGAGTGTCGGGCTGGTGATTTTGATGGCGGTGGGATTGTCCAAGCTATCCGGTAGCGGCGGTGAAACGATAACCGTACCGATGGAGCAGTTGACTGAAGGAGCGAGGTGGGAGGTAACTACGGGCGAAGCTAAAGTAACGGTGGCGGCATTTACGGATATCCAGTGTCCGGCCTGCAAGGCGGCCGAACCGATGGCAGTGGCGCTTCGCTTACTGCCCGGGGTGAAGTTTGTTCACCGGCATTTTCCCCTGACCACTATCCATAAAAACGCCTGGAAGGGAGCGCGGGCGCTGGAGGCGGCCCGGATGATGGGTAAGGGTTGGGAAATGATGGCGCTGATGTTTGACAAACAAACGGAATGGTCTGATCTGGGTAATCCGGATGATAAGTTTGTTTCGTACGCGAAAGATTTGGGGTTAGCGGAGGACCAATTTCGGGAGAAATATCTTAGTAAAGAAACGGATGAGGCGGTGGGGGTTGATTCGTCTTTGGGAAGTCGGCTTAAACTGGCCGGGACGCCAACTTATTTTGTTAACGGCGAACAGGTGGCGGCGTCGTTTGTCTTAGATAGGGTTAAGGAGTTGTTGAAATAAAATGTCAATTTCGCTTCTTTCCTTGACGTTAGCGGCAATCACGAATGGTCTTAACCCCTGCGGTATCGGGATGATGATTACCTTTTTGGGATACCTGCTGGTTTTTGGGCAAAATAAAAAGGATAAATATTATTTGTGGAAGTTGGGGGCAGTTTATATCGGCGCTGTTTTCGCCACCTATTTGTTTATTGGTCTACTGTTTTATAGCTTGGCCTTTTACTTGCAGAGATTGTGGTTGGCCAGTGTTTTCAAGTATGTTATCGGTGGGGTGATCTTTTTGGCGGGATTGATTCAGATCAAAGACGGGATCTGGCCTGATTCTCCGATTCATTTGCGGATGCCGGACTTCGGTGGCAAGAAGATAAACCAACTGATGGCGAGGATGAGTCTGCCGATGGCCGCTTTGGTGGGGGTGGCGGTAACCGCCTTTTCGACACCGTGCATGCTGCCGCTTTATGTCGGAACGGCGACGGTGATTGCGAGATCCGGTTTACCAATGGCGCTAGTCCTCGCCTATTTTCTTTATTACAATCTGATTTTCATTCTGCCCTTGATTGTTGTTTTGGCGGTAATGGGGGCGGGGAAGGAAGTAGTGGCAATGAAAGAAATGGAGCATAAATACGGGCGCTGGATGAGGCTATTGATGGGCCTCGTTTTGGTAGTGGTTGGCTATCTCATCATTTTTTGATAAGTCATTGACTAAGTGAGTACAATCAAAGTATGGATGACCTTGGAGGAGGTGAGTAAAGTTGGATTTTGCGGATAAAAATAAACCGGTAATCGCTAAACTTTTGATTTATTTGTCGGTAGTCTCGGCGGTTTTGGCAGGGATTGGGGCGACGGGAAATGATCTCTATTTGGCGAGCACTCAATGGATGCTGATCGGGATAATTCTGTCGGTTTGGGGTGTCTACCTGCTGGTGGAGGGGTATTTGAGGGTGAGTTAGGGTAGAATTAGGGAATGACAGATTTGGAAGCGAAGGTTCGCGCGGCGTTGAAAAAGGTGTTTGATCCGGAACTGCATATTAATATTGTGGATTTGGGTTTGGTTTATGATGTCCGGGAAGAAGGCGGCGTTGTCGAGGTAGAGATGACTCTGACCTCTCCGGGTTGTCCCCTGGCGGGTGTGATTGATAAAGACGTGAAGATGGTGGTGATGAAGATTAAAGGAGTAAAAAAAGTAACGCTGGAACTAATTTGGGACCCGCCCTGGACGGCGGAGATGATGAGTGATGAGGCCAAAGCCGAGTTGGGCTTTGATTAGTATGCAATAATGGAGTTATGGGAAGTAAAAGTAGGATTGATCTACAAAAAAAACAGTTGGAGAAAGCAAAAAGTAAAGCTTTAGTGGGCGTACCAAAGGTGATACGTGATCTCTATCTTAAAGTTGACAAGCCAAAAGACAAGAGATCGTCCAATGAAATTTTGATGGAGGTGAGATATGGTTTGGGTTGTGCATGAAACACTTTGTTTTGGAGGACAGTAGCTTTGTCATTGCAGTAATGGATCCTGGAGATGTTTTTCACAGGGATGCTGTCTTTATATTCAAAAAGATACTGGAATGTAAAGATAGAGTTATAGTGTTAATTCCTTCGGTAGTATTTTTTGAGTCGATTGTTACCCTAATTAGGAAAGGGATATCTCATTCGGAGATCGAGGATAAATTTTGGAAATTATTGCACTTATCGAATGTGATAAACGTGCCGATTATTGAAACTATGGCGTTCAAATTATGCAAACGGCTTTCTGGAAACTCTGATTTTTTACAGATGAAAACATCTGATTTCGTGATAGCGAATGTTGGTATGGAGTTTGATGCGCAGATACTTACTTTTGATAAGGGTATGAGGAAACGTGTTTTTCCAACGCATAATGAGATTTATTATTGTTCTAGTTTGGATACCGACGGCGAGTCTTTCGGTGATGAAACCAGCAGATTTATTTCTGATATGGAGATTGCGTTGGGAGAAGACATTCCATTCTGATAAAATTTATGGATATGAAGATTATTTTGGGGGCTGATCATGGAGGATTTGAATTGAAGGAGGAAATCAAGAAGTGGCTGGCGGAACAAAATTACGAAGTACTGGATGTGGGGGCGGAGAGGTTGGAGCCGGAGGATGATTTTGTCGACTATGCGGTTTTGGTGGCTCGTGAAGTAGCCAGCGACTCAGAAACCTTGGGCATTCTGTTCTGCCGAAATGGCTATGGCATGATGATTGCGGCCAATCGTTTTCCGGGCGTGCGCTGCGGTGAGGCCTTTGATATCGGGGCGGTGGCCAGGGGCCGGACCGACGATGACATCAACTGTTTGTCGGTGCCGGCGGACTACATCAAGAATGACAATGTAAGAAAGATGATTGAAGTGTTTTTGGAGACAAAGTTTAGCGGAGAAGAGAAATATAAGCGGAGACTGGGGAAACTGGAGTCATTGGGCGGGGGGTCGATTTGAGAATCGGCACCTCGCCCAACCAGGTCGATTTGAGAATCGACACTTCGCTCGACCGGTTCGCTCAGTTCGCTCGGGCTGCGGAAGCTGTTAAAATGAGAGTATGGTGACAGTAATTCCGGCGATCATGCCGAAGAGCAAGGCTTCCTTGGAAGAGCAGTTGGCGAGGGTGTGGGGTCACGCGCCCAGGGTTCAACTGGACGTGGTGGATGGAGTGTACCGACCGGAGAAGACAATTGGGCCGGAGATGCTGAATCAAATAGACACGGTTGTCCAATGGGACGCGCATCTGATGGTGGACCAACCGGAAAAATGGATCAAACAGTGTGTCATGGGTGGGGTAGATCGCGTTTTCGGGCAGGTAGAAATGATGAAGGACAAAACGGCGTTTATTGCCGATGCCCAGTCGGAAGCGATGGCGGCGGGTTTGGCCTATGACATTGATACCCCGCTCACCGGTTTACCTGAAGTGATTAATGATCTTGATGCGGTGCTGCTGATGAGCGTTCCGGCGGGAGGACAGGCAAGGGAATTTGATGACCGGGTGCTAGAAAAAATAAAGGAAGTGAGAAAAATGAACAAAAGAATCACGATCGTGATTGATGGGGGCTTAAATGAAGAGAAAATGAAAGAATGCCTGGCGGCCGAGTGGGCAGAAGAAATCGCTGAAGATGAGCTGGACAGGTCGACCTGCCGGATTGAGTTTGTCGTGGGCAGTCACCTGTTTTCGGCGGAGAATATTGAGGCGGAATTAGAGAATCTGCGTCTGATGAAACATGGATGAACCAACAAAAGCAACACAATTTAAGCGGATAAAGGCGGTGTCGTTTTTTGGTTTTGCTGACGCCCAGCCGGATAGCGAGCTCTATCAATCGGCTTTTGAGGTGGCGAAGGTTTTAGCCACTCATGGACTGGAGGTGGTCAATGGGGGAGGGCCGGGGATAATGCGGGCGGCAACCGAAGGAGCGCACGCTGGTGGTGGTAGGGCGGCGATTGCTACTTTTTACCCCAAATACATTAACCATTTCGAGGGAAAGGACCCGAGCAACAAGGCGGACAAAGAAATAATTGAAGGCAACTATCTGGATCGGACGATGAAGTTACTCGAGCTGGGGAGCGCTTATGTCATTTTTAATGGCGGAACCGGAACTTTGAGCGAGTTTGGGATGGCCTGGGGTCTGGCTTACCTCTATTTCGGCCACCACAAGCCGCTGATCCTTTATGGCCATTTCTGGCACGCGATCATGGAGGCGTTGGTATCGAATATGCTGATTGCCCAACAGCGACCGGAATCGCTAAAGGTCTATCGAATAGTGACCACACCGGAGGCGGTAGTTGAAGCGCTGGCCGAACACGAGGCCTATCTGGAGAAAAATCCGGAAGAGGTTCATGCGCCGACGGACACCGGGGAGCAGGCGTTCCTGGATTAGGGTAAAATTTACGTATGCTGCCCGTTTCGATGGATGATTTGGCTGAGAAAGCGAATTTACTGCGTGCCGAAGTGGTGAAAATGCTGACCAACGCCGGGACGGGACACTCGGCGGGGCCGTTAGGGTCAGCCGATTTTTGGACCATGCTCTATTTTGGAGGGTTAATTAACTACAAAGCGAATGATCCCTGGTGGGAGGAACGAGACCGGGTGGTGTTGTCAGCCGGTCACTATTGCCCCATTTTGTATGCGGTTTTGGCAGAAGCCGGTTTTTTTCCCAAATCGGAACTGGCGACACTGCGCCAGTTGGGCAGTAAACTGCAGGGTCACCCGGTGGCCAGGAGCCTACCCGGAATTGAAACCAGCAGCGGCCCACTCGGCCAGGGAATAAGTCAGGCGGTGGGGATGGCTCTTGCCGCCAAGATGGATAACCAGAAGTGGCGAGTCGTTTGTTTCATGGGTGATGGCGAGCAGGACGAAGGCCAGGTGTGGGAGGCTTATTTATGTGCCGCCAAATATGCTCTTTCAAACCTGACGGTAGTGATTGACCGAAATAATATTCAGATTGATGGCCATACCGAAAACGTGATGCCTCTTGATTCGCTGGCGGCGAAATTGGCGGCCTTTAATTTCAACGTGGTCGAAATCGATGGCCACAACTTGATGGAAATAAAGGAGGCCTATGAGAGAGCGAGGGTAACCTTTGAGAAACCGACAGCGATAATTTTACGGACAATTCCGGGCAAGGGAGTCGATTTTATGGAGAATGATCCGGGTTGGCACGGCAAGGCGCCGAAATTGGCGGAAGCGGTGGAAGCATTGGCGGAACTTAGGAAAATTAGAACTTTGGGAGGGAAGATTACCAATGATTAATGGGGAAATGCACTTAATCGAAGATTTGAGGAACCCGAAGTTGGTGGCGATGCGGGATGGCTATGGCGAAGGGTTGGTGGAGGCGGGAAAAAGAAATGAAAGGGTGGTGGTCTTGGTCGCCGATTTGACGGAAAGCACAAGAACTGATTTATTCAAAAAAGAATTTCCGGAGCGTTTTTTCGAAATGGGAATTGCGGAACAAAATATGATGGGAGTGGCGGCGGGGATGGCGGCTTGCGGATTAATTCCTTTCGTAAATTCGTATGCCTGCTTTAATCCCGGCCGCAACTGGGAACAACTGCGACTGTCAGTTTGTCTATCAGGGAATAACGTCAAGGTGGTTGGAGCTCATGCTGGATTTGGGAATGGAACTGATGGAGGAAACCAACAGATGTTCGAGGATGTGGCTCTAACTAGAGTATTACCGAATATGACGGTGTTGGTGCCGGCAGACTATGAACAGGCGAAGAAAATGGTCTTGGCCATGGCGGAGTTAGTTGGGCCGGTATATATGAGAATGACTAAACCGGTAAGGCCGAAGGTGACGACTCAAGGAACACCGTTAACGATCGGTAAGGCCCAGGTTTTGAGGAGCGGGAAAGAGGTGACCGTTTTTGCCTGCGGGGCGATGGTTTACGAAGCGCTTTTGGCGGCGGAGGAATTGGTAGGACAGGTTGATGTCGAGGTTGTTAATGTACACACAATTAAACCGTTGGATAAAGAGACTATTGTCAATAGCGCGCGAAAGACAGGCAGGGTGGTGACGGCCGAGGAACACTCGATTATCGGCGGCCTGGGGGGGGCAATTGCGGAACTGCTGGCTGAAGAATATCCGGTGTCAGTGAAACGGGTGGGGATGAGGGACAAGTTCGGGGAGACGGGCGAGCCGGACGAACTTTTGGCCAAATATGGTATGACTAAAGATGAGATTATTAAAGCAATTAAACAACTTATTTAATGGAGGGACAGGCCCAAAGTCTGGAACGCAGACGCCCGGTTGAAAACGCGGTTGAACGAAAACAAAATTTTGTTAAGGTTGAGCGTGGTAGTCAAGACTTGTCTGACATCTTGAAAAAGACAATGGAGGCGGATGGTGTGTCGATTGAATCAAGGTTGAGGGCTAGCGTTTACACCAGGCAGGAAATTGCGGCGGAGACGGTTGGTTTGGGTTTGGATGACTTGTTGAAACTAGCTAAAGAAAAGGGTTGCCGCGTTGCAATTTATAACCCGGGGGTAGCTTGGACGGGTGATCAGTGGTCGCAACGGGAAGTAAGAGACAATCCGTTTTCCGGTAAAATGAAGGAGTCCATTTCAGGTGAGGAAAAAACTGAAGAGGAGGCAAAATCGGCGGCGTTAGATTTCTTGGCTGAGGGGGGTTTTAGTTTGGCGGTTACATTTGATCCAGTTGAAGTCCGCGGTTTCGCATCCTCGCTTCGAGTTGATATGCTGGCGAGGCGAGAGTCGATGGCGGTTGTTGGTGAAACACTGGGGAAAGGTAAGTTGGAGTCGGTTTGTTGGAGTAACGGGGGTTTTAAGGAGTTTCAACTTCATCGGGCGGCAGTAGAGGCGATCGCTAATGATGGGAAGGACTCCCTGGATGTTTTTAATAACGCTAAAGAGGCAGAAGACTATATTTCTTTGCATGGGAAATACAAGGTTGATGTGTATCTGGGTGGCGCTCTGGCTAACCAGGAAGAATTGGCAACACCGTTTAAGTTGACTTCTGAGACTCCACCAGTTAAGACCATCAATGAAGCGGGAATGAAGCTGGTTAACTGGTTGATAAAAAGCGTCGGGGATTTGCCAAGTAAATATATTCCGGAAAAGTTGCGCCTGCTTGGTTCGAGAGTTTTGGAGATGGGGAGAGGAATGCGTGTTAGTGATCTCGAGGTGGATAAACTGAAAGACTTACAGGAAAAAATGAAGGGTTTGTTGGGGGGGGCGAGGATTCTCGCGCTGGCTGATACGTCGGGTTCGGTAGTGGCCAGTGATCGACAATTTGTCGGTGATGACTTAAGGGTGATATATGGCGACAAGGCAATCATGGTGGAGACACACGATTGGAAGCCGTTGCCGAAAATAGAGGGTGTGGTCGCGACTTTCTCCGAGGACCAGAGTCCTGCTCAGCATGGTGAGTTAAAGAGATATGGAGTTTTGACGGTGATGAGAAAAATGGTTGATGAAATTAGGAATGGTACTTTTGACAAGATCAAAAATGAACAAGAAAGGTTTGTGGTAGTTGACCCGGAGGCTAAAGTTTACGAACAAAAGAAGGGGACGAGAGTGAGACTTAATCCTTTGCCTCAGCTAGGTAAACCCTGAGCTGATAAGATGGAAGTATGGCGGATACCGGTTCAGTCATTGAACGAGACGGCAGGGTAATGCTCCTGGCCTATGATCAGGGCTTTGAGCATGGGCCGGTGGATTTCGATGAAAAAAGTGTCGACCCGAATTACATCATGGATATTGCCCGCTCTAATCACTATACCGGGGTGATTTTTCAGGAGGGGGTGGCGGCAAAATACTACGCGACGGCGGCTGACAAAGAGAATTTACCGCCCTTGATCGTAAAACTCAATGGAAAAACTTCGTTTCAGGGAGAGGAGCCGTTGTCACTCCAACTATGCACGGTGGAAAAAGCGATTGAGTTGGGGGCGAAGGCGGTTGGCTATACCGTTTATGTGGGCAGTGAGCACGAAGAGCAAATGCTGGCGGAGTTTTCCCGAATCGAGGACGAAGCCCACGCCAAGGGTTTGGTGGTGATCGCCTGGATGTACCCGCGGGGCAAAAAGGTAGAAGGAAAACAAACGACAAAAGAAACTTTGGCCTATGCGGCCCGGCTGGGGCTGGAGTTAAACGCCGATTATGTCAAGATTGCCTATTCGGGGGACGTCGACAGCTTCAAGTGGGTGGTGGCCGCGGCGGGAAAAACGAAGGTTCTGGTTCAAGGAGGCAAGAGGCTGGATTGGCCGGAACTGGAGGCGGAAGTGACCGGGGCTTTGGCGGCGGGAGCGAGTGGAATCGCGATTGGCAGGAATGTTTGGCAGGCAGTTAATCCGGAGGAAATAACGAAGAAGCTGGCGAGTTTGGTTTTCGGTAACTAATCGCTCCCGACGAGGCGCAGAAAACGGCCCAGGCGGGTGCCCCATTTGTGCCAGAAACCGCCAAAGTAGACGATGTTCAGAAAAAGGAGGGTGACGATAGCGACGGCGTCGATGTTGGTGCGGTCCCAATAGATGCCCTCCAGTTCGGTCCACATGACAAACTCGTCGAAGGCGAAGCCCAGGGCAATGCCATAGATGATGGAGAAGCGGAGACGAATTTTTTCGCTTCTTTCTGCCGTGAGGAGAAAGTAGTTAGTGAGGGCCAGGAGAATGATGCCGTAAGCAAAGTGGTGGAGATGAACACCACGAATAGTTAGAAAAAGACCGGGAGCGAAATAGACAACGGTACGGGAGATGATGAAAGTTGCCAGGAAAGAAACAAGAATGAGGAAAGGGATTTCCTTGCCGTTTTTTGGTTTCAAAAATTTGAGTTTGCTCACGGATCATATTATAGAATGAAGACATGAAGAAAGTGATGTGTATTGGTTCGGCGACGATAGATATTTTGGTCAGGTCAAATGATTTTCGGGTAATGAAGAGTCACCAAGTCAGCGGTGGGGTGGCACTCTGCGAGGTCTACGGGGGGAAAACGGAGGCGGATGAAATGGTGATGGACACCGGCGGCTCGGCGACGAATGTGGCGGTGGGGCTATCCCGGCTTGGTCTGACGCCAGCGGTAATTACGCGGGTGGGTAGTGATTGGATGAAGGAAAGAATAATCGATAATCTGAAATTGGAGGGGATAGATATTAGTCAGATTCAGGAAGACGATAAAACGGCGACGGCCTTGTCAGTAGTTTTGGTCGCGGTTGATGGCGGGCGGTCGATAATCACTTCGCGGGGAGCGGCGGCAAAAATTGATTCCAAAAAAATTGACTGGGAAAAGGTCGGAAGCGCCGATTGGCTGCAGGTCGGGCCCCTTGGTGGCAACCTTTCCTTGGTGGAGGACCTGGTGGCATTTGCCAGGAGTAAAAAGATTCGGGTTGGCTGGAACCCGGGGAAGATCGAACTGACCCAAAAAGAAAGGATCTTCCGGCTGTTGCCCAAGATTGATTTATTTATTGTTAACCGAATGGAGGCGTCACAGTTACTGCGTCACAATTATGAAGAAATGAAAGAAATGGCTAAGAAAATTCTCGACCAGGGGGCTAGGGTCGTGACGATTACTGATGGTCGGAGAGGGGCGGGTGTGGCCACGCCGCAAGCTACGCAAACGGGCGGGCAGGCTGAGGGAAGGTGGATCTTTGCACCGGCGTTCAAAATGAAGTCTGTTGATGATACCGGGGCGGGGGACGCCTTTGTCGCCGGGATGGTCGCCGGGCTAGTGTCGGGAAAAGGCGTAGAAGTAGCATTGAGAATGGGATTAGCCAATGGCGCGAGCGAGGTCGCGCTATTGGGAGCAAAATCGGGGCTGCTGCGGCGGCGCGAGATGACCAAGTGGCTGCGGCGGCGGGTGAAGATGGTAGAGGAGAAGCTTTAGGTGTACATTGCATTTGACAAATAGCATTGCACGATGCTATATTGAATGCAAATGACATATATAGCAACGATCACTAGTCGGGGGCAATTGACTATTCCAGCGGAACTTTTTCGGAAGTCCAACCTGAGGAGGGGAGAGAAAGTAATCCTGTCGATTGACGGTGATCAAATAAAGATGCAATCTTCCCTCGATTTGCTAAACAAACTTGCCGGGAGCGTGAAGGTACCAGACCATTTGCGCGGAAGGGATATCGATGAAGTTATCGAGGAGGCAAAAAGGAGTTATTTTCGGAAAAAAGGTGCGATGATATGAAATCCGTTTTCGTGGACACGAATGTTTTTTTGAGATTTATTCTTGGCGACGTGGCGACGCAAACTGAGAGGGCCAGGAAAATTTTTAACGAGGCAATTATGTCTCACGTAAAATTGCACACCTCAACCATTGTGATATTTGAAATTTACTGGGTCTTAAAGAGTTCATATGATTTTTTCGGAAACGATTTGAAGCAGAAGTTGATACAGGTTCTGCAATTGACTGTTGAGTTTGAAAATCATGAATTATTGGTTGAGGCAATAAATCAAATGGATAAGTACAATTTTGATTTGGAGGATTCATATAATTTTATCTACGCAAAAACATTGGGAGTCAACGAATTTGAAACCTTTGACCAAAAACTTCTAAGGAAGTTTAACAAGTGACACGGGACATTGTATATTGGAGGCATGGGGAATACGGGATCATTTAAGGTGGGGGTGGTGGGTTGCGGCAAGGTAGGCATGACGGCGGCTTACGCGATGATGCTGTCGGGAACGCCAACGGAAATGGTCCTTCTCGACCGGAATAAAGAAAAGGCAATGGGGGAGAAACTGGATCTGGAGCACGCGACCTCGCTTTTGGCCAACTATGTGGTGATAACGGGAACCGATGATTACCAGGAGTTGACCGGCGCCAAGTTGGTCGTCTATACGGCGGGAGTGGCTCAAGCTCCCGGACAAACCAGACTCGATCTAGTCAGCACCAACAAGAAAATATTGGAAGAAAATTTGCCCAAGATTCATGCGGCTGTGCCGGAGGCGGTAATTTTGATCGTCGCCAATCCGGTAGATGTTTTGACCTATTTTGGCAATAAAATAGTCCCCGACGCCAAGGGAAAAATCTTTGGTTCGGGGACGATGCTGGACACCGCCCGTTTCCGTTTCCATTTGGGGGAGATGCTAAAGATTAACCCGCATAGTATTCACGCTTACGTTTTGGGCGAGCATGGGGAGACATCTTTTCCTGTTTACGCCCAAACTCAAGTAGGAGGGCAAAAGTTGATGGAAATGGCAGGGGTGACCGAGGCGATGATTCAAGAGGCCTACCAAAAAACGCGCGAGGCGGCCGGGAAAATTATTGAGGCGAAGGGGGCAACTTATTACGCGATTGGGGTAGTGGTGACGAAGATCATGCAAGCGATTTTTTCTGATAGCAAGACGGTCTTTCCGCTATCGATACCACTGACTAATTACGCAGGAATTTCCGGTGTCGCCCTGTCTGTTCCCTGTATTTTGGGAGCAAGTGGTGTCGAGAAAATACTGGAGGTGGATTTTTCAGAAAAGGAAGCCGAAAAACTAAACGCTTCAGCTCAAGCGTTGTTACCATTTTGCCATGAGTGATGAGCCAAGGCAATTGAAGTTAACCCCCCGCGCTGAGGGTGAGACAAAGGGGAAGAAGGAGAAAAAGGAGGAAAAAGCGAACAAATGGGTGGTGGTTTTGATTCTGGTGCTGACGGTGATTGCAACCATGGTATTTTACTTTGGCGGCGGGCGCAAACAAACTTCAGAACCAAACGCTGCGCCGCAGTCGGAAAAGAGTGGCCTGTTTGGTCCGAAAATCTATAAATTTTAGAGGACTTGGTTAGTTGGCGTTGGGGTGGCCTTGGCCCGGTCTTCAATAATTTTGGCGACGTCTTCACTTTTACAGGTCGTTTTCGGTTCCTTGCCCTTGATGAAGTATTCGTAAATTGTGGGACAGCCGGAGCAAGTGAGGGTGCCGGTCAGGGTACAGATGGGAAGGCGGACGAGGCTTTCGGGGGGAGCGAAAGCAGTATTGTTGGGGTTACTTTCCAGTAGTTTCCGCATCATCTTTGACCAAATTGGCGAGGCGCCGGTGATACCGGAGGCGACCTGGCTCATGGGTGAGTTGTCGTTGTTGCCAACCCAGGCGGCAACGACATAGTCGGGGGTATAGCCAATGGTCCAGTTATCACGCAGGTCATTACTGGTGCCGGTTTTGACCGCAACCCTGAAGGGGGAAAGGTTAAGAACGGAATTGAAACCGAAGGCGGCGGCCCGGGCGGAATTGTCCGAGAGGATATCGCTGATGAAAAAGGCGGTTTCCTGGCTGACGGATGGGGAGGAGGCGCAAGCCAGTCCGGAAAGACAGGGGTCGAAGGCAACCGGTTTACCCTGACTATTCTCGATTTTGCCTATTGGATTTAGAGGGACGGTCAGACCGCTGTTGGCAAGAGTGCCATAGACGGTAGCCAGATCAGTCATTTTCACCTCGGCGCCGCCGAGAGTCAGAGACAGGCCGTAACGGGCGGGTTCATTCCAGGTAGTAATACCCATTTTTTGGCCTAAGGTGATCATGGCAGCGACGCCGTTTTTGGCCAAAAGAAGAACGGCGGGAATATTGTAGGAATTGGCCAAAGCAAGCCGCAGGGTCAGGCTGCCGTGGAAACGACCGTCGTAGTTTTTTGGGGTCCAAAGACCGACACCGGCAATATTGAAACTGATCGGTTCGTCTTTGATGGCGGTATTGGGCTTGGCGCCTTTTTCAAAAGCCAGGGCATAGTTGACCGCTTTGATTGAGGAGCCCGGTTGGCGGAGCGAGGTAGTTAGATTGACCTGACCGTCATTGGTCAGATCGAAATAATTGCGGGAGCCAACCATGGTTAAAATTTCTCCCGTTCCCGGCCGGGTGATGAGGAGAGCGCCGTTTTTGACATTTAACCGCGTCAGCCGGCTGAGTTCGTCGGTAAGGATGGTTTCGGCCTCTTTTTGAAGGTTTAAATCCAGGCTGGTGAAGACTTTTAAACCGCCGTGACTGATCAATTCTTCACCGTACTGATCGACCAGGAGATCGCGGACATACATGACAAAATGAGGAGCGTTGATTTCGATTTTTGGCGGGGCAAAAGTAAGCTTGGCGTTAACCGCCTCGGTAAATTGGTTTGCGGTAAGATAACTGTTCTTGAGCATAAGGGAGAGAACCAGATTCTGGCGGGATAAAGCTAGGCCCGGGTTGATGTAGGGGGAATATTTGCTGGGCGCTTTTGGTAAACCGGCCAGAAAGGCGGCCTGGGCGATCGATAGTTGCCCGGCGTTGACAGCAAAATATTGTTCGGCGCCTTCCTGGATACCGTAGGCCGGACCGCCAAAGCCGACTTCATTCAAATACATCTCCAAGATGTCATCTTTGTTGTAGATACTTTCAACGGCGATGGCCAGGATTAATTCCTTGACTTTTCGCTGCCAGGTTTTTTCCGGTGAGAGAAGGGCGTTCTTGACTAACTGCTGGGTGATGGTGCTGCCCCCCTCGACGCGCTGCTCAGTGAGGTTGTGGTAGGTGGCGCGGAGGAGAGAAATGACGGAAAAACCGGAGTGCTGATAGAAGCCGTTGTCTTCGATGGCGAGAAAAGCTTCTTTGACATAAGGAG